>NZ_JBQGAN010000004.1:0-275145 GCF_056542865.1 Ruegeria sp. AA6 | reverse complement strand
GAAAAGAAGGGCAAAGATGGACGACTTTTACGCCGCCCGCAGCAGGGTTATCCCGCCGCTACCGTGGTCGACTTTCTCACCGCCGTTCTCATTCACTCGGTTACAAACCCTATCCCCAAGTTTACCGGAGCAATCCACGTATACGGCGGGGATTTTTTTGAAGCTGAGCGAAGCGAATGGGATCCTGAAAACCTGACGGAACATGCGTATGACATGTCGAAGGTTCGCGCATTATTCGAGGACTAGTTTGCAGTTTGACAATCTGCGCTGACAATGCCTGAGGCATGTTCCGTCTATACGGCAGGCTTCGCTGATTGCCGATTACTATCTCGTTGAATTGACACGGGGTGATGATCTCGGACTATGGACAGATGAGCAAATTACAACGCCCCCCGAAGCCTCGGCCGCGCCCATTTCTTCCCGATCCGGACCGCTACGAGCAAATGGTCTATCGCCGTTGTGGGCAGTCTGGCATAAAGCTACCCGCGATAAGCCTTGGGCTATGGCACAACTTTGGTGGGGACACCCCGCACCAGACAAAGCGCGATCTCTGCCGCACTGCTTTTGACTTGGGTATAACGCACTTTGATTTAGCAAATAACTATGGCCCGCCGCCGGGATCGGCGGAAGAAGCATTCGGTGAAATTTTAAAAACTGATTTCGCAGGCTATCGGGACGAACTCATCATATCTACTAAGGCAGGGTATGATATGTGGCCGGGCCCCTATGGGGAGTGGGGATCACGAAAATATCTTGTGGCCTCTTGTGACCAGTCGCTCAAGCGGATGGGGCTAGAATACGCAGATATCTTTTATTCCCACCGCTATGATCCAGATACCCCTCTGGAAGAAACTATGGGAGCACTAGACCATATAGTGCGCTCTGGGCGCGCACTATATGTCGGAATTTCAAGCTACAACTCGCAACGAACGCGCGAAGCGCTGGCCATCTTGAAAGACCTTGGCACGCCGTGCCTGATTCATCAGCCGTCGTATAACCTACTCAACCGTTGGGTTGAGCGGGACGGGCTGTTGGATACGCTTGACGAATTGAACGTGGGATCGATTGCGTTCACGCCACTCGCCCAGGGTATTTTGACATCGAAGTATCTGAACGGCATTCCCGCAGATAGTCGTGCAACCCAAGGCAAGTCTCTATTGGACGGCATGATCAACGAACGTTCATTGACGAGTGTCAGGGCTCTAAACGACATAGCGGCGTCACGCGGTCAATCATTAGCTCAGATGGCGCTTGCTTGGGTGCTGAGAGGTGATCGGATTACGACAGCCCTTATTGGCGCTTCGCGACCTGAGCAGATCGTGGATTGCGTAGGTGCGGTCCGGAATTTGGAATTTACCGAAGCGGAACTCGCTAAGATTGACGAGGTCAGCTCGGAAGAGGAAATCAATCTATGGGCGCGATCCTCGGAAATTGAGTAAGATTGTTGACCACTGATTTTTGGTGCGAGCAAATTTTTTTGCGTAATCGCATGGAGCTTCTGCTTTGGCTCGGAGCGGGCATTCGATGAATTCCGTTTGATGTCTGCCTTGCGGACGTTACCGACAACAAAGACAAAGCTAAATTTCGCGTTTATCATAGGAAAAACTGTTGCTGCGACCGCCAATTTTTTGATTTCAACCTCGTTCAAGCGCACTTGGTTTTTTCCGCTACCCACTAAATATTCGGGGATACTTGAACCGAAGAGCTCGCACTTTCGAGTGCTACTCACTGTGATCGGCTTCTCGTTGGCAAAAAGATTGCTATCAAATGAGAACGAATACCCAATCTTGAATTCCCCTGGATCGCCCAAGGGAGCAAGTTCCGCCATGCACTCACCGATTGCCAAAATACGCATGGGTTCTACAAAAAATCGTCACGCCGCGGAGTGAAGCTGTCCACGAGAGTTCCAGGTTCCAGACAAACACATCCGTGGGTCAGATCCGAGGGAACAACAAAACTGTCTCCTGGCCCGAACTCTTGCTCAATTTCGCCCAAAGTGAATCGGAACCGGCCACTTTCGACATATGTTGACTGGACATGCGGATGGCTGTGCAACGCGCCTATCGCACCTGCTTTGCTGAACCGAAAGGCAACAACCATGAGATTGGGATGATCAGAGAGAACTTGCCGTGTGACATTCTCTCCTGTCGAGACAACTGGAAATTCAGGCAAGGTGTACCTCCTCTACACTATGAGAAAAGCATTCCACCATTCAGATCGACATTAGCTCCTGTAATGAAGGCACTGTCGTCGCAGGCTAGGAATAGGACAAGGTTTGCGACATCCTCAATGGTGCCCTGACGTTTCATTGGCGCAGCGGCTTCAAAGCCGCGACGTCCTGCGTCCGGTGTGTGGATGTTATGAAAATCAGTATCAATCATGCCAGGGCACAGCCCATTGACCCTGATATCCGGGCCCAGCTCTTTGGCCAAACCCCGCGTCAGCGTCATGATCGCGCCCTTTGAGGTCGCATAGGGAACTGAGCCGGGACCACCGCCATCGCGAGCGGCTTGGCTTGCCAAGTTGACGATTGCACCGCTTTTCATATGAGCCAAACAGGCGTTCGTCATCATGAAATTACTGGTCAGGTTCAAATCTATCACATATTGCCAATGTTCAAGTGAGGATTCTGCGACTGTTTTGCGGGCAACCAAGCCGCCCGCATTATTGACCAAAACGTCAATGCAGCCGAACTCCGCGAGAGATCGCGCCACCAATGCGTCAACGTCTCTTTTCTGCGTTAGGTCTCCCTGAAGCGCAAATGCGGTCCCGCCATTTGCTTTGATCTTGGCCACAACGTCCTCAGCGCCTGTGCTGCTGGCAAAATAGTTTATTGCGACGTCTGCTCCCTCGGAGGCTAGCTTGAGAGCGACTGCTGCGCCGATATCACGGCCGGCTCCAGTTACAATTACCGATTTTCCGGCGAGTTTCATGGGCATCCCTCATCTTTGCTCAGCTTTGAAAGTTGTCATGTGCTATTGTGGGTCGCTTAAGCTGCACCACGTTTGACGAACATGTCGTAGATTTCGGGGACATTGCCTTCGCCCATCCCTGCATCAAGCGCCGTTTGAAGATTTGCGGAAGTGCCTTCAGCGATTTCGGAGCGTGTTCCAATGTCAGTGATCATCTGAACGAAGTAGGCGATGTCCTTGTTGGCGTTGCTGATCGAAAACCCAAGATCACTTACACCATCGACGGCGTAATTCTTGCAAAATTGCATGAATGGAGAATTGGACGGGCCCGCAGACATGATCTCAAAAAGCTGCTGGCCATCGATGCCCGCTTGTTTTGCAACTGCAAATGCCTGGCTCATGGTACACGCTGTTGTCATACCCATGAAGTTGTTGATCAGCTTAGTCGTATGGCCCGCGCCGAGTGTGCCAAGATGGAATACGTTCTCGCCCTGCACGTCGAGCACAGGTTTGACCTTTTCAAACGTTTCGATATCGCCCGCTGCCATGATGTTCAGCAAACCGCCCTTGGCGTGCATAGGTGAACGCCCCAACGGTGCGTCGAGCATCCCGGCCCCTTTTGTCGCAAGGTCCGCGCCAATTTTCTTTGTTGACGCTGGAATGGACGTGCCGAAATCTATGACCACCGCGCCTTCTTTGATCCCGGCGAGAATACCATTCTTGCCGTAAATCAGGCTTTCGACCACGTCAGATGTTGTCACGCAGAGCATGACGATATCACTGGCCTCGGCGAGTTCCTTAGGGGTGCTGACCTCGACCGCGCCGCGCGCAACGGTTTGGGCAACCGCCGCTTTGTTGCGGCCCATGACCACAAGATCAAAACCATTGTTTTGGAGGCATTCAACCATCTTGCTGCCCATTTGGCCTAGACCAATGAAACCGATTTTTGGATTCGTCATATGCGCCTCCTAAGCGTTTGGGTTTTTCATTTTGGAAAAGACATCGGCACCAGCTTGGGCGACGTCATGATCTTGCGCAGGCGAGCCTGAGCTAACACCAATGCCGCCGACGACATCAGAACCAGCAAGCACAGGAAGACCGCCAGCAACGGTCACCATACGTCCGCCTAAGGCCGAGGCGATGCCATGCGCTGGCATTCCGGGTTGACTGACTTCACCCAATGCTTGCGTGCTCTTTTTGATGCCGCATGCGGTATAAGCCTTGTCGATCGCCAGATTGACGCTGGTAATCTTGGCGCCATCCATTCGCTCAAATGCGATGAGGATACCGCTCTCGTCGGTAACAGCGATGCACATTGGCACCCCGATATCTTCGGCTTTGAGCCTAGCAACCGCGATCAGCCGTCGCGCTTCTTCAATGTCCAATCGTTTGATATTCAGCATAGCGGCGTCCTTTGGGCTTTATGGGCCGATTAGGAGAGTGGGAAGTGTGAGCGAGATGGCAGGAACGAAGGTGATCAGCATCAGCGCTGCGAAGATCGCAAGGTAGAAAGGCCAGATCGTTCTAATGGCTTTTTCCATCGGCAACTGGCCAACCGCACAGCCTACAAACAGACAGGTCCCGACCGGAGGCGTGCAAAGCCCCAGTCCAAGGTTCACCAGAAGGATCATGCCGAATTGCAGCGGATCGATCCCCAGCATATTCATCACCGGTAAGAAGATCGGCGTGCAGATGAGGATTAAGGCTGCCATATCCATAATCATGCCAAGCAGCAAAAGAACGGCATTGATCATCAGCAAAATCAGGATTGGGTTCTCGGTTATCCCCAAAAGGAACTCGACCGTTTTGGTTGGTACGCGGTTGTAGGTCAGCATGTAGGCGAAGGCACCGGCGCAGGCGATCAGGATCATGACCATCGACGTTGTGCGCACAGACGAAATTACAGCGGTCTTGAAAGCATCCCATGACAGGCTTCGGTAGACGATCAGCGTGACGACAAAGGCATACATGGCCCCGAACGCACCGGACTCTGTTACAGTAAAGATGCCTGATAGGACACCTCCGACGATAATGACGGCAGTCAGCAGGCCGGGGATGGAGCCGACAAACGCGTATGCCAGCGCCGTCCATCCTGGAAACCGTTCAGCCTGATAGCCGCGCTTTACTGCGACCACATACGCAGCAATTGCCAAGCAACAGCACATCAGGATGCCGGGGATCACACCCGCCAAGAACAGCTTGGAAATTGATACCGCACCGCCCGTAGCAAGAGCAAAGATGATCATATTGTGACTGGGTGGAATGATGATTCCGGCGATGGAAGATGTCACCGTGACATTCACCGCATAGTCAGCATCGTATCCCTTGTCCTTCATAACGGGGATGAGAATTGAGCCCAGCGCGGAGATGTCCGCGATCGCCGAACCTGAGATCCCACCAAAAAGCATAGAGGAAAACACGTTCACAATGCCAAGCCCGCCGCGCACGGCACCGACAGCGGCTTGCGCGAACTTTACCAATCTGACGGCTATGCCACCGTGGAACATCAGCTCGCCAGCGAAAATGAAAAACGGGATAGCCATAAGCGAAAAAACGTTGATTCCTGCGACTATTCGTTGAAAGCCGACGAACAAAGGCAAGCCTTCATACCAAAACGCAGCCAAGGCAGAAATCCCGAGTGCGTAAGCGACCGGAGTGCCAATGATGACGGAAAGGGCAAAGACCCCGAGAAGAACTGCAAGTCCCATGATTATCCCTGATCTATACTGTCTTGACGCGCATCCTCGCCCAGAAACAGGCGGATCAGATGACCGATGGAAAACAGAAGGACCAATGCTCCACTAATGGTCATAGGCAGGGATCTCAGGCCCTCGGGCCATTGAATAAGCGGGATCAACGTGCCCCATTTGAATTCGGTCAATTCAAGCCCATACCAGAACATCATCGCGCCAAATCCGGCTAGCAGCATATCTGTGATGCAGACAAAGACTGTTCGTACTTTCGGCGGCACCATGCCCCGAAAAAGAACAACTGAGAGGTGGGTATGGTTGTGCACTCCGGCTGCTGCGCCGAGGAAGGCAATGACCATGACAAGTAAAAGCGATACCTGTTCAACCCAGGTGGGCGTGTCATTGAGGACGTACCGGCCAAAGACCAGCCACGCAAAGATGGCGGTCATAGTCACGATGGCGACGCCGGCCAACACGGTACAAAGGCGGGCGAGCAGGTCGAGGAAGAAATCCATCCTCCTTAGAAACTCTGATGTCTTGCCTGAAACTTGCATGCCGCCCCCTTTTTTGGCTTTACGAGTCCGGCTTCTTTGAAGGAAACCGGACACGCTTATTTGTATTCGCTTTGGCAAATCACTCAGTGGCCTGGGCCATCTCGACCAACGCTTTCATATCTGGGTTGGCAGCGAGGTAGTCGGCATAGACTACGTTCATCGCTGACTGGAAGGGGCTCTTGTCTGCGATTTCGTTGACTGTGATGCCAGCCGCTTCAACGTCAGATCGTGCTTGCTCAGATCCAACAGCCCACAGTTCGCGCTGATACAGAGCCGCTTCTTGTGCCGCACTACGTACAGCTTCTTGTAGTTCGGGGCTAAGCGCGTTGAACTTGGCTGTATTCACACAGATGCACTCGGGGATTATCAAATGCTCAGACAGGGAATAGTGCGACGTCACTTCGTAATGGCCGACGTTTTTGAACGACGGGAAGTTGTTCTCCGCCCCATCAACAACGCCTGTTTTCAGTGCCTGTTGTACTTCCGAAAAAGCCATGGGAGACGGATTTCCACCCATCGCCGAAATCATCGAAGTGTAGAGATCGTTGTTCATAACTCGGATCTTCAAGCCTTCCACATCGGCTGGAGAGTTGATTGGTTTCTGGCTGTAGAATGACCGGGCTCCAGCATCAAAATATGCAAGGGGAAGGACTCCTGCCTCACCCATCGCTTCGGCAACGACCGCGCCAGCTTCACCTTCCATTACGCGGAACATGTGCGGCACACTTTTGAAGATGAACGGAAGCGATACAAGGTTTGCCTCTTTGACCATCGGACCAATCGGACCAAGGTTGAAGTTGCCGACCTCGATGGCTCCAATACGCACTTGCTCCAGCGCATCGGGTTGCGAGCCAAGAACGCCGCCGTGGAACACATCTACCGTGACTTCACCATCTGTGGCTGTGTCTACAAGCTCAGCGAACTTGTCCATCGCCGCCGTATTGGGGTGGCCGTCATTGTGAATGTTCCAAGCGCGCCAGCTTTCAGCCGATGCTGATGAGGCGATCAGTGCAACGGATACTGCTGCAAAAAGCGATTTCGTAGAAGTCATGGGTCTCCTCCCGTTTTTTCTGGGCAGCAACAGGCCAAAACGTGTCGTCTGGAGGATGAAAGTCGCAAAACTTCCTGCTTCCTCCCAGAGCCGGAATCACTGCTGACCCCATAAGGACACTAGTATCCAAGTTGTGTCAACGACTCGTTTGAAACATGTGACGGCCTTGACTTCAAAGGTAACAGGCTCTTTGATGTTAACCGAAAAAGCCTAGCCTAAATACGTGCGAATTCTGGTTTTTCACGCGCAATAACAATATCTTAATCACCACTCAAACTGTGGCGACAGGATTATGAATCAGAGGATAGAAGAAAAAATCGTGGACGGAATTAGAACCCGAACAACCACTGATGCCGTCTACGAAACACTGCACGATCAGATCGTTTCGCTCGAAATTCTTCCCGGTACAAAATTGTCCGAGACGGAAGTCGCACGCCGATTTGGCGTCTCTCGCCAACCTGTTCGCAACGCCTTCACCAGGCTTGGAAATGAGGATTTGCTACTTATCCGACCGCAAAAAGCAACCGAGGTTCGAGGCTTTTCAATGGATCGCCTAGAGCTTGCTCGTTTGGTACGAAGGGCCGTCGAACTTGAAATAGTTTACATGGCGGTTGAGACTTGGGATTCAGATCGGGATGCGAAGCTAAGCGAAAACTTAGCCCTTCAGGAGAATGCTCTGACGCAAGGGGATCTATCTGCCTTTCACGCGCTCGATTATGATTTTCACAAACTAATTTACGTTCTGGGCGGCAACCCGTTAGCGTTCGAAGTTATGCTGGAATGCAAGCAAAAAGTGGATCGTCTCTGTATGCTTGGTCTTGAGAAAGACCGCGAGGCGAATTCCATTTTGGAAGACCACTATGAGATCGCAAATGGACTCGCCTCGCGGGATCTGTCAAAAGCGCAAACTGCAGTCAGAAAACACTTATCCCGCCTCGACGACACTATTGCGTTTATTCACGAACGCCATCCTGAGTACTTTGAATAAGTTCGGAAACTCGTACCGCTAACTTCATTTAATATCTAGTCCCGACTAAGTGCCTACCATGCCAGCCGGTTGTTCGTTAATCTTGACGTTTTTTCCGCTTCTTGGGGATCAATACCGGCTCAGAGTGGAAAACAATTTTGAATGCATCAAGCTAGTCGAAAGTCTACTCTCAGCTCGAAGCAGTCATAACCCGCTCACGACACGCGTCTACGTTACGGACAAAGTCGCCGTTGGCTGCATTGCAGCACGTTTGGTCTCACTTAACGGCCGCTTGGCGGACAGGGCACGCTGTCAGAGACCTGCCCATTGGTCCTTGATCATGCCAGTTCTTCCGTATTTGCTCTGTCGCACATGCGCGACTTAATTGGGTAAAGTGCCTCCCTCGTAAACCCATTTGATGGCGGCGGAATCCGGGCAAATCTGGCTGCCCACTTCGCGTAGGTGCCGGGAAATCTCCTCCGTCATTCCATCCATTCTTGCCTCGCCAACGGCGCCCTTGCGGATCATGGCTCCGGAATTAAGGATCGGGATTTCTGAGGCCGTACGCCCTTCAAACTTTCCCTCATTCGCTTTCATCCATGGGAAGGATGTAAACTCCAGTACATTAGCCCATTGTTCTTCGTTCAGCTCTTCACCAATGAATTCGGCAATCTTTCGGATTGATCCTTGGTGATCACTCTTCATGTCAGAGAAGTGCAGGAACAAAACGTTTGGTTCATTCCGGAGCGGCCACCACGCTGCGAGAAAGCCAAAGATCGCGCCTTGCATACCGTTGGCGTCAATCACATCAAAATAGAAGGATGGAAAGTCGGGTCGACAAAGGGCTTCTCTTGGCACGCCCCAAAGTTCATACCATGCGTCCGAGTGCTTGTTCAGGAATGGCCTGAATGAAACGAGGGCCTCCTCCGGATTTCGCATGATTACGACATAATTGACGTCAGTGCCCGACCCGGCGCTCTGAAACGGCACCGCAGGTGGCGGCGAATGCGTCTTGAAAGCGCGGCGCGTGTTGGCTGGCATGGCTGCTACACGTTCCACCACGACTTTCTGGGGTTGCCCGGGGAAGGCCAAAAACTCAATCCAATGCACCTCTTCGTAAACGTCTCGAAAATCATCGGTTCCGCCTGCTAATAACTGATGAACGATGTTCATTGTCCAGGTTGTCCCGCTTTTAATTGGAACAGAAATCACCACATCACCGTCCCTCCAAGCGATCTTTTGTTGAATTTCCGGAACTATCCATGGTGGCCCTGAAGGTGGGGCGGCGTCTTCTAGGGCGTCGTTCATTATGATTGACCTCTTTTTGGCCTCCCTTCGGTCGAGAGGACTAAGGCACTAACTTACCCTGTAAGAGCAGACTTCTCCAAATCCCGTGCACCAGGACCACTCAGATCCATGCGCGATGACCCAAACAAGACGGGGGACGAACAGCTTCTTATTCGTGCCAACCAGCTTTAAAAATGAAAGTACCGGAGTGGGCTTATAGCAGACGGCCATTGCTTTTTTTCGCATGTCTACTTCAGGTCGCGTGCGGTCATTCGCTAATTAGCAGCGAGTATCTACTTTGTGTACGGACACTGAAATCTGCTCAGATGGAAAGGTTTACCTTGCAAGCCTAGGTTCGGGCCATTTTAGCCATCACCATTCAAGCAAAACAGACCTCCTGGCGACGCCACTCACTTACGTCTCCAGGAGGTTACCAGACAAATCTGGCAAATGCGTAAGCAACAGAGGTAATACAAATTTGCCACGCACTCGCATACTTGAATCCAAGATGCAACAAATCAAGTATTTTTACGCGCAGAAAGTAAATATTTCTCGCGCGCGTTATACTTGATTGAGTATTGATCTTGCAGTCCCGTGTCTGAGGATGGGGCGAACTGTGCAAGTCGTTGGATACCAATTGAGACAACATTGTCGTGAAACAGCAGCCACACCAATCTGGTTAACCTCGCTTGCCCAAATACGCATTCCAGATAGTCTGGGCGGTCCCATGGCCAGACTATGGCCCGCGCTGTCTGTCATCCCAGATCATGACGGCGCGGGCATTTGGATCACCACTACATTCTGTGGTCGCATTGTGTAAGCAGAACGCCCCCCTACTCGCCTCAACCCAAGTTCTTCTGACAATACCCTTCGACATTCCGAAGCGAGAGCGGGAAACGGATGTACAGCATCACGGCAAGGCGGATGATCTCGGGACTGGTTTTGAAGTACTTGAAAGAGGCAGGTCTGGTCATGAGCAAAAGCTATGCAACACCCCTACCCCGCTCAAGCAAAGTTCTTCTGACAAGACCACCTCAAATGTCCGAACGTGGTTCCGGCGCAATCATCGTATCTGGTGCCACTGCAGCGCTCCGGGGGAACGTCTGGACAACGGCATTTGCCCCTTCGAAATCGGCACAGCGCACACTGGCGAACGCGCTTGCCAAGCAACTGGGTCCTAAAGGCGTACACGTTGCGTACTTGGTCATCGATGGCGTGATCGACACGGAAGACACCCGAACGAACTTCGCTCCAAACGAGCCCGACGAGTTTTTTATCCAACCCCAGCGCATTGCGGAAACGGCGTTGATGCTTGCGCATCAAGACAAATCTGCTTGGACGTTCGAACTCGATATTCGGCCATTCGGCGAGAAGTGGTAAAGGTGCGGACGATCTACTGGCTGCTTAGCGGGACGATCTGGCCAAAAGTATCTATAGCTCGAACGGCAGGTTGGTTCGATGCTGCCGCCTTCTCGACTGTCTTAGTAAGCGCTCGAGCAATCTCGCGCAGGTGGGTGTGGCCGGTGCCGCAGCAGCCGCCGAAGATGTCCATGTGCGGATAGCGCGCCCGTAGGTCGGCCAGTTGCTGGCCAAGTTCCACAGGGTTACCATCTTCGATATGGCCCAGTTTGCACAATGCGATTTTCTCCATCTTCGAAGCATTGGGCCGCACGCCGCGCAGGCGGTTTAACCAGTTGCCCTCGGTCAATGCCGGTTCGTATTCCAACGGGTGCGAGCAGTTGAGCAGGTAATAATCCGGCGCGGCGTCCCCGGCTTGATGGTCAATCGCGGGGATGGCTTCCGCCAGTGTCGGTCCGGAGCGCAGCCGATGAGAACTGTCCAGCGTGAGTGAAACGGTCAGCGGAACGCCTATCCTCGCTGCAGCGCGGGATACGCCGACAGCCTCTGGAATGTTGTTGAAAGTTGCCGCGCAGGCGAAGTCCACGTTTGCTGCTTTCAGCGTTTCCAGTTGCACCGAATGATAGTCTTCAGCGCTTTCGGCGGAAATTTCGGTGTTCAATCCATAAGCATCACCACGCGGCCCAATACAGCCACCGATCAGAAGTTGCGGGATCTGGCCAACATAGGGCTTTGCGATTTCACGCAAGAACTCGATGCTGGCGATATTGGCTTCGGCCAGACCAGAAGGAGAATAGCCCAGCTTCGCCCCCCAATCGGGGCTGGCACGATAGTCCAACCCCGTCAGCATGAACGACAGGCCAAATTCGGCGGCGACGTCCAGCATATTTGACAGGACTTGTCGCATGGCGCCTACGGCCTCGGGGTTTTCAAGCAGCGGGAACATGGCGAACTCGGGCAATTCGAACCCGTGGCGAAACATGATCTCGGTTTCCATGCCACCTTCGGTCAAGAAAATTGCGCCTGTGCCAGTGGCCGGGGTCGGGTTAGTCTGGGTCATGCCTTACGCCTCCGGCTTGATGTTCTGGTTGAACCGGAAGCGGTTTCGCGGATCAAATTTCCTCTTGATTTCGACCAGCCGTTGATAGTTTGCCCCGAAGGTCGCACGGGTCAGCGCATCATTGTCTTCGCCATGGCCGGGAAAATTGAGATAAGCGCGGCCCTCGTGCCCGAAGCGTGCGGCACTTTCCCAGCCATCGCGTGCCCAGGCAATATTTGCAGCGTCGTCTGCCGCATCCGGCCAGACGCCATCGAGCGAATACATCCATCCGAAAGAGCGGTCGCCAAAGGCGGTGGCATCCGCAGGCACCTGCGCGGTGGCCCCGCCGAAGTTCCAGAGTGACGAGATCGAGTTTTCCGAGGGCGCGGCCTCTGCATTGGCCATAGCAAGGTCAATCATCTCGTCAGAAAGATCAGTCAGATAGCGTGCCTTCCAATAGCACCGGAAGTCACCGGCGGGCATGAGCGTGTCAAACAGCATCTGAACCTCGCAATAGCTCATCCGGCCCGAGAAATCGGTGACCATGTTCCCCAGCTCTCGCAGGGGCTGCATCAGCACTTCGCCTTCGGCAGCGTCCCCGTTGTACACGCAGGCCAGAGTAAAAACGCGCTTCCCCCAGCTTTCCTTGGGGAAATCTTCGCCACCCGCGGTTGAAAACTCGCACAATGAACCGATGAGCCCGTCATGCTCAAGCATGAAATCCCGCCAAGCGCGGATCGGGCCGGGGCCGTCTTCTACTGCGTAAATCGGGGCGGCGAACATGACTTCGGGCCCGGCCGGGTGCAGGGAGAATTCGAACCGGGTCACCACACCGAAGTTGCCGCCACCGCCCCTGAGCGCCCAGAACAACTCCGGGTTTTCATCGGCGCTGGTGTGTACAAGCGTGCCATCGGCCGTCACCACATCCGCCGCTACGAGGTTGTCAATCGACAGCCCGTGCTTGGCCCGAAGCCAACCGATGCCACCCGAGAGCGTCAAGCCAGCCACGCCTGTATCCGAGATCAGACCGCCGGGTGTGGCCAGCCCATGGGCCTGCGTAGCCTTGTCCACGTCACCCCAGAGTGCGCCGCCCTCAACCGAAGCGATGCGTCGTTCGGCTTCAACGCTGACACCTCGCATCTGTGTCAGATCAATCATCAGCCCGCCATCGCAGACCGCATGACCTGCCACGTTATGGCCACCCGCTCGGATTGAAATACCCAGATCATGGGCTTCGGCATGGCGCACAGCGGCCATCACGTCTTGCGTATTCCGACACCGCGCAATCAGTGCAGGCCGCCTGTCGATCATTGCGTTCCAGACGCCCCGTGCCGTGTCGTAGCCGTCTACCCCTGCTGTTAGAAGCTCACCTTGAAAGCCGGAAATATTTGTGTCTGGGGCGCTCATGATCAAATCCTTTCCTCCATTTACAGAAAGGGTAACGCATCGGGTTTGGCGCGCTCAGTGGCGATTTTGCCAGTTTTGCGGCATACTGGACAAGCGATTATGGCAGACCGGTCATAACCGGGCCGTTTTGGACATTCTTTGAAAGAAGGGGGATTTCGACCATGGCGAAGAGGCCGCAGATTCTGTTGCTGGCCGCGCCAGAGACCTCAGCCTCAGTGCTATATGGGCTTTATGATGTGTTGATGTCGGCGGGGGCTGTTTATCTGGATATGGTGATTGGCAAGCCGGGGGATGAATTACTGGACGTGAAGATTGTCAGCGCCAACGGAAAGCCATTCCGTTGTATCGGCAATATCCCGGTAGAGCCACACGCCGCCATTGGCGATGTCGCGAACCCCGATGCGGTGATTGTCTGTGACATGTACACTACGATCTACGATGTGCCGCACGGACGCTACCCGCGCGAGATTGCCTGGCTAAAGGGGATGCACGCTGGCGGGGCGCTGGTGTCGTCGGTCTGCTCGGGATCGCTGCTCTTGGCCGAGGGGGGCTTGCTGGATGGCCATCGTGCCACGGCGCATTGGGCCTATCGTGACATGTTCCAGCGACATTTCCCCAATATCTCGTTCCAGACGGACTCGGTGCTGTGTCTGGCCGCAGAGGAAGATCGGATCGTTACCGCCGGGGGCGTCAGTGCCTGGCATGATTTGGTGGTCTACCTGATTGCACGCTTCTGTGGCTATCAGGTTGCGATTGAAACCGCCAAGGTATTTCTGATCGGGGGGCATGCCGAGGGCCAGTCGCCCTATGCGGTTATGACCCGGCCTATGGAGTCTAACGACGGCCCGATCACCGACAGTCAGGAATGGATTGCCGAGCATTATGCCACCGCCAACCCGGTGGAGAAGATGGTTGAGCGATCCGGCCTCAATCCGCGTACCTTTTCACGCCGGTTCCGAACGGCCACGGGCTTTGCCCCAATCGAATACGTGCAGGCGCTGCGGGTTGAAGAAGCCAAGCAGATGCTGGAGACGGATCAGATCAGCAATGACGAAGTGGGCGCCGCCATCGGCTATGACGATCCGGCGTCCTTTCGACGAGTCTTCAAGCGCGGTACTGGCATGACACCCGCTGCTTACCGTAAGAAGTTCCAACGAATTGCCCGGATCGCACAACCGGCGTGAAGCACAGAGTTGCAGACGTTCATTCATCGCGCAGAATTTTGCACATTGGGCTCGGTGCGGTCATTCGCCGAAATGTCGCGAGCGACCGCTGTGCGGACGGAGCTGCCTGATGCGTCCGCAGCGAAAAGCACCTTGATTGCTCGACCGATTCACTGTGTTGTCAGCGGCGGCGCGGCATCATTTCTAAAAACCGGACATTCGAATCGTGTAAAAGGTCCAAAACCAATCCCGCCATTCACTGCACGGCCGTCGGATGTTTCACATGCGGCCGTAATCGCCGTTTGCTGAAATGCCGCTCGGGTAGATTTCCTTGAAAACCGAACACCGACTGACCGTCAAGTGACGGTTGATTTGGCGGAGCCGGCCTGATTAACTCACCGAGTTCGACCAAAGTGAATTGTTGGGATTTGATTTGATGATGAACCGCAGAATGATGCTGGGAACTTCCCTGGCTGCGTCGGCACTGCTAATCGCCGGATGCGTCGCTACGCGTCAAAGTATCGTGCCCGGCAGTTTTGCTTGGTTTGATCTGATCACCAGCGACCCTGATGCGGCGAAGTCCTTTTATGGCGGCATGTTCGGCTGGCAATTCGGATCCCCGGCCAGTGACGGGTATATTCCTGTCAGCGGAGGTGGAGAGGCGCTAGGCGGTGTGATTGCTTCTGACGATGCGGGCTCTGATGTCGAGTTTCCGTCGCAATGGGTCCCCGTGCTGACCGTCGTCGATACCATCGCGGCAACGAAGATTGCCCTGGGCAGGGGTGGCAAGCAGGTCAGGTCTCCCTTCGCCACATCTGCCGGGACGTTCTCTACCATTCGCGACGCAAGCGGGGCGTTGCTGGTGCTGTATGACGGGCCGGGCGGGTTCCCGCTGAACGGTTCACTGCGGGAGAACACATGGTACTGGGCCGATCTTCTGACTGACAACCCCAGTCGGGCCCGGTCTTTCTATCACGCGCTCGCCGGATGGGAGACCGCGCAGAAGAATGGTCAAACCGTCTTTTCCAGCGGTGGCGCCGTCCGTGGCGGGTTGGTGCGGATATCCCGACGCAAAGCGGAACCGACATGGCTGCCCTACGTTGGTGTCTCGGATATCGGTCGGGCCATTGCCCGGTCTCAGGAACTGGGCGGAGGCCCGCTGACCGTCGCCGAAGATGCAGCCGTGCTGCTCGATCCCACCGGCGCGGCGGTTGGGGTGTCGCTGATCGGAGGTGCGGCATGATGGTGCCCATACTGCGCCTGACCTTGCCCGTGGCTCTTGTCGCTGCGACCTTCGCACTGACCGCCTGCGGGCCTACCACTGGCCAGCCCAACGTGCGGACCGGCGTTTCCGTCCATGTCGGCTATGGTCGTGGCCCCTGGTGGCGCTGGGGTGGTTACTATCCGCGCCCGCCCGGCGTTCTGCCGCCCGATGTCTTGCCACCTGAGCCCGGCTTGCCGATCGAACCCAGCCCGCCAATTGCGGTTCCGCTCCCGGAACCCGATTTTGGTGGCGGCAATTTCGGAGGGTTTGACGGCGGCTTTGATGCTGGCGGTTTCGATCTCTGACCCGGCAATCCTGCTGAGCAATCAAGGTGATTTCGCTGCATCAGCGACCGGCAGAAACGTCCGCGTTGCAGACACGGCCCCTTCAGTCTTCGCTGCGGACCAAACGAACGTCCGGTTCTAATGCTGCCCTGCGGCTGGCCAAGAGACACTGCGGGATGCCGCAGTTGCGAACTTGACAGAAGCAGGGTGTCTCCCTTGGGCTCAAAGCCGTCATCCGACGGCATTAGCGATTAGACCGGTTTGTGGCTGCGAGCGGTCATTGGGGCCGCTCTCAGGATTGGTCCGACATCGGCCCTCCCAGTACTATTCAACGAGTTTTCAAGCTCAACTCCGAGATCCTACCGTCGCCTGACCCTCTCTCGATTACGCTCCCGACGTTCGATGTTGATCCGGTGGTCGCGGCCCAATGCCCGGTAGAAGCCCGGTCCCTTGGACCAGTTCAGAAAGTGGGCAAAGCTGTCGACCTGATCGTCGTTGCGTCCGCGTGGAAAGGACTGAAGCTCCCGTTTGAATACCGGCAGCCAGGATGCATCTGCAGGCAGATAAACCTTGCCCTCTTCGACAGGACCGCAAGCGGACTGGAACCGGGTTTCCTTGTCCTTGTCGGGTTTAATGCGTTCGTAGCGCCGACGGTCATCACGAAACAATTCGTCCAAAAGAGGTTTGCCGGAGGCCGCATCTTCGATCAGGACACGATCGGGATCCCAACGGCCGACCAGTTGCAGTGCCTTGGCTTTCAGGTCTGGGTAGTCTACCTGCCCGCGCCAGACGTCGATAAGATACCACGCATTTTCGCGGAACCCCCAGGTTGTACAGACAGAGAAATCAGACCGGGGGTCTGCCGACATGCCCGTATCCCAGCTCTGAACCACCAGTTGGAACCAGCGGCGATCTTCGATGGTCTCGTAGGTGCCAAACCACTCCCAGCGCAAGGGCGACCCGTCGGGAGCAATGGGGTTCTGCTGATACTGGCAATTGAACACGGCCGCGCCCATTTCGCGACGCTTGGTATCCAGCGTTTGCTGATCCAAACGGGACGGGCACAGGAGATCACCCGGTTTGCGGTGAATGACCCTTCCACGCCCAAGAGGAACCCCTTCATGGTCTTCGGCGATGGCAGGCAGATTCAGATGCCGATAGGTCCCGCGTTCGAGCAGATAGCCCGGCGGATCCATCTCGTGCAACCGTTGCGCAACCATAACCACGCGCCCTTCGGCCGGATTGTCGAAGCGCGACAACAAGGTCCCCTCAATGAACTCCTGTGCCTTGATCAGCTCGGCTTCGGAGCCGGCATCTCCGGCTTTCAGCAGGTCATCGATGATGATGTAGTCGGCGCCATGACCGGTGACAAAACTTCCAATGGAGACAGCCTTACGGCTGCCTCCCTTTGTGGTGCGGATTTCTTCTGAGGTATTGCCCTTTCTAGCCAAGACCGTTTCAGGGAACATTTCCCGGTACCAGCGCGCAGACATGATCCGACGACAATCTTCGGAATGTTTGCGCGCCAGATCCAACCCATAGCTGGCAACGATGATCTTGGCGCTGGGGTTATGACCGAGAAGATAAGCGACATATGCAACAGCCACGGTGACCGATTTCAGGCACCGGGGCGGAATGTTGATGATCAACCGCTTGTTCTCGCCGATGCGTACGTTGTCCAACTCATGGCACATAGCACGCACATGCCAGGCCGGATCAAAGCTGCGGTCTGTCCCCTGATGCAGCGTGCCAAACACACGCCACACGAAGGGAAAGAAATTGTCCCGGCAAACCTCGCGAGCGGCTTGCACGACGATTTTTGGATCAGGAGTCGTCATCTTCCGCCTCCTCGTTTTCCAGATCACCGTCACCGTCCAGTTGGCTGGAAAAGAAATCCCGGAGGATGTCGTAGTCGACAGCGTCCGGCTCAACCGCACGGACGCTTTCTTGCGCGTCCAATTCACTTGCGTTGAACAGATCTGTGTCCAGCTTAAGCAGCGCCATCAACAATTTCGTGTCGCCCTTCAACGCGCCTGCTGTGAACCGCTTGGCAATTGCCTCAGCCTTGGAAATCCGGATTTCGTGGCTGCCTTCGCGAACCGTAATCTTGGTTTCCAATTCGCGTTTCAAGCTGGCATTCACCCCTTTGGCACCTTTCGGCCGCCCTTTCGGATTGCCAGAGCGGCCTTTCTTGAACCGGGTCGCTTTGGGCGGCTTGCCGAAACCCACCTCGTAGTCTTTCGTATCGTCAGACATGATCCGCCTCCAGCTCTGAAGTGGCATCGGTTGCCGCAGAATGCGCATCGAACGTCTGGCCGGTCACCGCGTGCACGGCGTTCTCACCAGTCATCTCCTGCCAACGGCGGATGGCGACATCGACATAGGCCGGGTCGAGCTCAATGAGCCGCGCCCGCCGCCCGGTTTTCTCTGCTGCCAGCAAGGTCGCCCCGGACCCGCCAAAGGCGTCTAAAACAACATCGCCGCGATGGCTCACATCCATGATGCCATCCGCCACCAAAGCTGTCGGTTTCACCGTGGGATGATCTGAGAGGTCAGCTTCGCGCCCCGCCCCAAAGCTGGTCACACCGGCGTAATCCCAGACGTTGGTCCGGTTGCGCCCGTGTTTGCCCAGCTCGACGTTGTTGATGTGCGGCGCACCAGGCTTCTTGAAAATGCAAATCAACTCATGCTTGGAGCGATAAAGGCTGCCCATTCCCCCGTTGGTCTTGTTCCAGACGCAGAGATTGATGAGATCAAAGCCACCTGCCTTGCCCGCCGCAATCAGTTCTTCGATATGACGCCAGTCCATGCAGATCATTGCAATACGCCCGTCTGGCAGACGGCCAAACAACTGGGTGATCACGCCTGAAAGAAAGCCGCGGAACTCGCTATCCGACATTTCCCCCGACGCCATGGCAAACTCGCGGTGTTCGGCGCTATTGCCGGACCGCACATGCCCATTGACCGGCACGTTATAAGGAGGATCGGTGAAGACCATCTGCGGGCGCTCGCCTTCCAGCAAGGTGTCGTAGCTCTGGGCTTGAAGGGCATCCCCGCAGAAGATGCGATGATCTCCGAGAACCCAGAGGTCGCCCGGCTCCGTGATTACGGGTGCCGCAGGGTCCGGGGCCTCTACACTTTCCGCTTCCGTCTCCGTGGCCTCGCCCGCACTATCGATGATGATGTCGATCTCCGGTGCCTCGAACCCCATGATTTCCAGATCAAAATCCAGCTCGCCATCAAGGCTGAGATCCATCAGCTCGGCAAACTCAATCTGCAGAGCAGCTTCGTTCCAGTCGGACAATTCCGCCAGCTTGTTGTCCGCAATGCGCAGAGCGCGCACTTCCGCTTCTGACAAGTGATCCGCGACAACAGTCGGTACGGAATTCAACCCCAGGGCCTTGGCGGCTTCATAGCGGCCATGACCCGCGATGATTGTGCCCGAACCATCCAACAGGATCGGAGTGACAAAGCCAAACTGGGCCACCGATGCCTTCAGTTTGTCGACATTCTTGGCCGCGTGCACGCGGTTGTTGTTGGCGTAGGGCTTGATCTGGCTGATCTGGGATTGGATAACTTTTTCGGCCATCCAGATAGGCGTATTGGACGCCTGGACGTCGCTGTGTGTGTTTTTAGCAGGCATAACCGCCTCCTTTTGCGTGACGCCGCGCGGACGTCGAGATGGAGGGATCGCGTTGGAAAATCGGAGAGAGCACAAATCGCAACTCCCCGGACCAATCGATCCGAGACGTTGCTCCTTTGAATGCTCTCTGCGGAAACCTGTGTTTCCAATGAGTGCTGCCTGCGGGAGCAGTTTCCCGCCCCGATAGTCCGGGCGATTAGGTCGAATGTAGGTGCCATCAATACGAGACGCAACCCCCCAAACTAAAAGTAACCAATTAAGATTGTTGACGAATAATCGGGGGTACGGCAGCGTCGCACTTCAAAACACACGCCTCCAGTAATCGTTTCAGAAAGAGCTGGACTGTTGCCGTAAACCACGCATCACTGAACCTACGCCCGAGCCATTCGGGCGCTCCTCGGTACCGGGGTTCGGCATCTCGCTGACCCAAGATCAGAGGAGACAGTTCATGTCCAAACGGAAGCAAACCAAAATTGACAAGGTTCAAGCTTTGTTGCGTCGCCCGAGCGGCGCCAGCCTTGAGGCGCTCTGCAAAGCAACGGGGTGGCAGCTTCATTCGGTCCGAGCGGCTCTAAGCGGCCTGCGGAAAAAAGGCGTCACAATTGAAAGGCGGACATCCGACAAACCAGATGGTTCTTCCACCTATCACCTGACGGTGGGAACAGGAGAAGAGTCATGACCAAGACTAGCGATGTTGCCGATCTGGCCGTCATGGGACGATCGGATCTGGTCACGCTTTGGCAGCAACTGTTTGATCAACCCGCCCCCGCCATGCTCAGCCAACCCTTTCTGCGCCGCTTTATCGCCTTTGAGATGCAGTCCCGCCGTCACGGCGGGCTACCCCGGCAGGTCAAAGCCACGCTGGAAAAGGGCTCTGGGAAGAAACCCCGGCCTACATGCCCTGCCCTAAAACCCGGCGGGCGCCTGCTACGCGAGTGGAATAGTGTGACCCATGTAGTCGACGTTACAGAAGACGGCTTCACTTGGAACGGTCGGTCCTATCGCTCACTCTCGGCCATCGCCCGAGAGATTACCGGCGCGCATTGGTCAGGGCCGCGTTTCTTTGGGCTCACCGGCAAGGCGGCCAAATGAGCCCGCGCCGTAAAATCCGATGCGCCATCTACACGCGCAAGTCCTCAGAAGATGGTCTGGATCAGGACTTCAATTCGCTGGATGCGCAATATGAGGCCTGCGCGGCCTATGTCGCAAGCCAGCGACATGAAGGCTGGACCCTGTTGTCCGGGCGCTACGATGACGGTGGCCTGTCGGGCGGCACCCTAGAGCGACCCGCCCTTCAGCGCCTTCTTGAAGAGATCGATGCCGGGCGTATTGACATGGTGGTGGTCTACAAGATTGACCGGCTGACCCGGTCGCTTGCCGACTTCTCTAAGCTGGTCGACCGGCTGGAACAGGCAAACTGTTCTTTTGTGTCCGTCACGCAGGCCTTCAATACCTCATCTTCCATGGGCCGGTTAACGCTGAATGTGCTGTTGTCCTTTGCTCAGTTTGAACGGGAAGTCACCGCCGAACGTATTCGCGACAAGATTGCAGCGTCGAAGAAGAAGGGGCTTTGGATGGGTGGCAACCTGCCTCTGGGCTATGATCGCCACCCCGATCCGAAGGCAAGAACGCTGGTGGTGAATGAAGAGGAGGCCAGAACGGTCCGGCATCTCTTTGGGCTTTATGACGAGCTTGGTTGCCTGCGCAAAGTAGAAGAACGGGCAAAGGCAGAAGACCTGCGGTCAAAACGGGTTGTTCGGACAGATGGCAGTGTGAAGGGGGATTGTCCGCTGTCACGGGGTCAAATCTATTACCTGCTGCGCAATCCGGTCTATCTCGGAAAAATCCGCCACAAGGATAAGATCTGGGACGGACAACATCCGGCGATCATCGATCAGGACATCTGGGACCGGGTGCAGGAAAAAATGCGACAGGCCTCCAACCGCTCGCGGGCACGCGGCGACTCCGATGCGCGCCAACACTCCACTGACCCCGGGGCCTGGCTCACCGGTCTGCTGTATGACGAAACTGGTGATCGGTTGACGCCGACCCACACCACGCGCAAAGGCCGACGGTTGCGCTACTATATCTCCAATCGACTGATCTCAGGCGGCAAGGATATCTCTGGCTGGCGACTGCCCGGCCCTGCGCTGGAAAACGCGGTCATTGATGTCATCGTCAGACATTTGCAAGACGCCGCCGCGGCGCACCAAGTACTGGCGCAGCCGGAGGCCGGGTCAGCCGAGGCAGTTCAGACTTCAGTTGCGGATTTAGTAACCCGGCTTCTAGGCCATGGCTGTCAGATCGGCGCTGCTCTTCTGGCCAAAGGCAAACTTGCACGAGGACAGATCGACCTCGAATTTAACCCCAAAACTCTGGCAAGCGCACTTGGCATCGCCGCCGATCATCTGCACCCGGATCTCACCCACGTCACCGCATCTTTCGATCTGCGCCGCCGCGGCGTCGAGGCTAAGGTCATTGCCGGGGACGTGGCACCCCAACCTGATCCCCACCTCCGGTCCATGCTGATCCGCGCACATGGCTGGGCCCGTGATCTGAAGGCCGGAGTTCAACTGATGGAGATTGCCCGCCGCGAAAGCGTCCCTGACGCCTTCATCCGCACCCGTGCTCAGCTCGCCTTTCTCTCACCAAAAATTCAAACGGCGATTCTCGACGGGACCCAGCCGCCCGAACTCACACTCAAGCGTCTGGTCAGCGTGACCCACCCACTTGAATGGTCCGAACAGGAACGCCTGTTCGGCTTCTGACATCTCCAGCTCCTGCGTCCCTGATACAGACTTCGCCCTCCCTGATCCGGCGGAACAATTCCCTGTTCGCACGAGGAAATTCCCTGTTCCACCTTTTAGGGAATTTGCAACATAAACCTCTGAGAAACATACAGTTCTGATAGAAGAAATGACGGAAGTCAGTCCCGGTTTGCGAAAATTCCCTGTAAATTGCAGGTTATCAGGGAAATCCAGCCCAAAGCGACCCCGCTAAAATGCGACACTGAGACTGGCGCCTGAATTGTCCTCTGAATGTACGGTTTGCTTCGTCTCTGATTAAAAGCGCATGCGCCAACGCGCGGGAATTGCGTAACAATTCCGGATCAGAAAATACAACTGAAGTGAGACAGGTATGAGTGGCGGGGAGACAGGGATTCGAACCCTGGGGACGCTCTCACGCCCAACGGTTTTCAAGACCGCCGCATTCGACCACTCTGCCACCTCCCCGCGTGAGGCTGGGTCTACGGCGAACTTGAAACGGTGGCAAGAGCAAATAAGGAAATCTCGCCGAAGCAAGCGCAGCGGCCTTTCCATGAACCCCTGCCCGCGTTATGATTTCATTGAGGACCGTAACAGACCGGCAGAATAGAACCGGCAAGCAGCGGCGGGGTCTTGGAAGCAAGCCCCCTTCAGGCAAGGGATGACAAAATGAAACGAGCGACTGAGACACGCGCACAACCGCGATCTTTGGCGGCATTGGTCGTAGCATTGGCAGTTCTGGCCGGTTGTGAAGAAACGTTGTCACCAGATGGGGAATCGTCCGAGGCAGCGACTGAAGACACGCAGAAAGGCAACCCTATTGAACTGTTTCCATCTGCGTTGGCTGGATCTGGGCCAACCGTTGAAGCGCCGGAAGCCTTCCAAGTGACAGAGGCCGGTTTGTGGGACGGTCGGCCCTCTCTGGGTGGTATATGGGTGGCCCACCCGGATGTGACCCAGCCCGAACGTGTCGTCATCAAGAACACAACGAACAATAAGTCCATTAACGGCGCTCTGTTCCGGCGCGAGAGAAACCTGCCCGGGCCGACTTTGCAATTGTCATCCGCAGCGGCAGAAAAGCTAGGTATTCTTGCTGGATCTCCGACCAAAGTCGAAGTCATCGCCCTTCGGCGTAAACCAGTTGAGAAAGAAGAGGCACCGGCGGCCCAGACCGCAGACGAGGCACCAGCGGAACTAGAACCCAAGACGCAGGACGACGCGATCGAAACGGCATCTGCTGACAAGGAAAAACCAGCCAAGCGCAAGTGGTGGCAAAAGAAAGAAACCGTTGCGGCGGCAGGCGTAGCTGGAGCCGCTGCAGCAGCGACCGCCGATAACGCAACCGAAGTGACCTCGACCGCCGCTGAAGAAGTTATCGAAGCAACTGCTGACGCCGCCCCAACTGCGAACCATTCAGACCCCGGGGTCACACCATCTGAGGCACAGCCCAAGAAACGTAAGTGGTGGCAAAAGAAAGAAACTGTTGCGGCGGCAGGCGTTGCAGAAGCCACCACCGCAGCGACTGCCGAGGACGCAACCGAGGCGACCTCGGCAAATGAAGAAATTGTGGAAGCGACTGCAGAGCCCACGCCGACAGCAAACCTGTCGGACCCTGAGGTCATAGCGCCGGAGGCACAGCCAAAGAAACGCAAGTGGTGGCAGAAGAAAGACCCTGACGCGATCACGGAAACGCCTCTGGATCCCATTGAAGGCGCCGCAGCAGCCATCGAAGCCTCGGCACCGACTTTGGTCAGTGCAAACACAGCCGCTGCAGAAACGGCATCTCGCTCTTTGAAAAAGCCGTTTGTGCAGGTTGGAACTTTCAAAGTTGAAAAAAACGCCAAGAGTGCGGCCTCGAAAATCGAACGAAACGGCATACCCGCACGTGTTCGCGAACTGAAGACCGGCGACAAAACGGTCTGGCGCGTTCTTGTTGGCCCGGCAGCCAATCGCGCGGAACGCAACGCGATGCAGAGCGACGTAAAGGACCTTGGCTTTACCGACGCGTTCACCGTCAAAAACTGAAACAAAGGAGGCCCCAGTGCTATCCTCACTGCGATCATCTGTTTTGACCCTCGGGCTGGCATTTCTAGCAATGCCCGCTCATGCTTTCGATACAACCGCCCGCGCGGCTTATGTAATCGACCAGACGACCGGCACGGTTCTGCTGTCCAAAGAGGCCGATCAGCCCCTGCCGCCCGCATCGATGTCCAAATTGATGACGCTTTATGTAGCGTTTGAGGCGTTGCGCGATGGTCGTCTGACCTTGGGTGAAACACTGCCCGTATCCGAACACGCGATGAGCTATGGCGGTTCGACCATGTTCCTGAACACCCAGGATCGTGTCACCGTCGAAGACTTGCTGCGGGGCATCATTGTACTGTCAGGCAACGACGCCTGCGTAGTCATCGCCGAAGCGCTCAGCCCCGATGGGACAGAGGCCGGTTTTGCTCGCTACATGACCCAGCGCGCAAAGCAGATGGGTATGGATAACTCAAACTTTGCCAATTCGAACGGCTGGCCTGCGGCCGGGCACATGATGTCTGTCCACGATCTTGCTGTCTTGGCGAACCGGTTGATCTCGGATTTCCCGGAGTATTACCCGCTGTTCGCCGAGGAAGAGTTTGAATTCGACGGTCGCGCGCCCTCTAACAAACGCAACCGCAACCCCTTGCTCAAGCTCGGGATCGGCGCTGATGGCCTAAAGACCGGGCACACGCAAGAGGCTGGCTATGGCCTTGTCGGCTCGGCCAAACAGGGCGACCGCCGCGTGATATTTGTGCTCACCGGCCTCGATAGCACAGGCACACGGGCAGAGGAGGCTGAGTCCGTGGTTAACTGGTCGTTTCGAAATTTTGTCGAGAGGACAGTTGCCAAGGCGGAAACGCCGATAGCCGATGCCAAGGTTTGGATGGGTGCCCAAAAAACCGTAGGTCTGGTGCCGGAAGAGGATCTGTCGCTGTTGTTCCCGGTATTGGGAGACAAGAATATCGAAGCCGAGGTGGTTTATGACGGCCCCATCAATGCACCTATCGAAAAAGGCCAGCAATTGGCTGAACTGGTGATCAAGCCCGAGGGACTACCGGAAATCCGGCGCCCACTAGTGGCAGCTGAAAGCGTTGCTGCCGGCGGCTTCGTGGTGCGGATGATGACCGTGGGTGGTATTATTCTCACCGATGTAATCGGCAACCCATTGGATGCACTGTGACGAAAACTGGGTTGTTTCTGACCTTCGAAGGCATTGACGGATCGGGCAAATCTTCGCAAGCACGCATGCTGGCGGGTCATTTGCGCAGACTTGGGCATGATGTCGTTCTGACCCGCGAACCTGGCGGTTCTCCCGGGGCCGAGGAAATCCGCCGTCTGGTTCTGGAAGGCGACCCCGATCGCTGGTCGGCTGAGACAGAACTGTTACTCTTCACCGCCGCGCGCCGGGATCATCTGGAACGCACCATCGAACCGGCCCTAGCCGCAGGCAAAGTGGTGATCTGCGACCGCTTCGCCGACAGCACGCGCATGTATCAAGGTCTGTCGCGCGGCAACCTTCGCGGTGTGGTCGATCAGTTGCACACGCTCATGATCGGGCGCGAGCCGGACCTGACCCTGCTGATAGACATGGACCCTCAAACCGGACTGACCCGCGCCAAGGGGCGGCAAGGCACCGAGGAACGCTTTGAAGATTTCGGCATCGACCTGCAGCAAAAGATGCGGGCCGGGTTTCTGGCATTGGCTGATGAATTCTCGGACCGGTTCCGTGTGATTGACGGCAACCGGGACATGGACAGTGTTGCACAGGATGTGACAGAAATCGTTCTGCAAACCTTGTGACAGGCGATTGATGACCGACGACACCCCATCCCCGGATCAGGCCTCCGGAGCGCCACACCCGCGCGAAACCCAGAACCTGTTTGGGCAGGCAGAGGCCGAGCAGGCGTTCCTAAGCGCCTACACCTCGGACCGACTGCATCACGGCTGGCTTTTGACCGGCCCGCGTGGGGTGGGCAAAGCAACGCTGGCGTGGCGGATCGCGCGGTTTCTGTTGGCAACTCCTCCGGTCGAGGAGGATGGGCTGTTCGGCGCACCTCCACCGCCTGAGGCGTTAGAGATCGACCCCGACCATCCCGTCGCCCACCGTATTCTGGCGGGTGCGGAACCCGGCCTTGCCGCAATCACAAGATCCGTGAACGATCAGGGACGGTTGCGCAACGAAATCGTGGTCGACGACATCCGCAAGCTTGGGAAATTCTTCGGCCTGTCCTCGGCCGATGGCGGGCGGCGAGTTGTGATCGTGGACTCGGCTGATGAAATGAATGTCAGCGCGGCCAATGCCCTGCTAAAAATGCTCGAGGAACCGCCTGCGCGCACAACGCTACTGCTGGTCTCGCACCAACCTTCACGGCTTTTGCCGACGATACGGTCCCGCTGCCGGACCCTGCGCCTGTCGCCCTTGGGGGCCAAGGATATGCAGGCGGCTCTGACGCAAACGGGCGCGGAATTGCCCGCGCAGACCGACCACCTTGCCGCACTGGCCGCCGGGTCCGTTGGCGACGCGGTGCGGCTGATAAATCTCGGCGGGTTAGAGATTTATGCCGAACTGATCGCTATTCTGGGCACCCTGCCTCGAATGGATCGGCAACGCGCACTTGCTCTGGCCGAGGCCGCCGCACAGCGCGGAGCAGCCGAGCGGTTCGAATTGCTGCTCACTTTGATTGACGTCGCCCTATCCCGCCTTGCGCTAACTGGCGCGACGGGCGCGTCACCTATTCCCGAGGCCGCCCCGAATGAGGCGGAAACGCTAGCCCGCTTGTCCGCGTCACCACAACAGGCGCGCCAATGGGCTGAGATCGCTGCGACAATCACGGCGCGGGCGCGTCATGGTCAGGCCGTGAACCTTGACCCTGCCGCTCTGGTCCTAGATACGGTGTTCAAGATACAGGAAACCGCCGGTCAGAGCAGATGAGCAACACCCCCCAGATCACCGACAGCCATTGCCATCTGGACTTCCCCGATTTTGAAGGGCAGCTGGACCAGATCATCGCCAACGCCGCCGAGGCTGGCGTGACCCGCATGGTCACGATCTGTACGCGGCTGCGCAACGAACCCAGCGTTCGCGCCATTGCCGAAGCTCACGCGCCCGTCTTCTACGCCGCAGGCACGCATCCGATGAGCGCGGCAGATGAACCGATGGCAAGCGTCGACGAGCTGGTCAAGCTGGCGCAGCACCCCAAGTTCGTAGGTATTGGCGAAAGCGGTCTGGACTATCACTACACCGCCAACAGCGCCGACGTGCAGAAGCAATCGCTGCGCATCCACATCGAGGCCGCGCAACGCACTGGCCTGCCGCTGATCATCCACGCCCGCGCCGCGGATGAAGATATGGCCCGTGTTCTGTCCGAGGAACATCGCAACGCGCCCTATTCCTGTGTCATGCACTGCTTTTCGTCCTCAGCGAAACTGGCCAAAGCGGCGCTGGAGCTGGGGTTCTACCTGTCCATGTCCGGCATCGCCGCTTTCCCCAAAAGCCAGGAATTGCGTGATATCTTCGCTGCCGCGCCAGTTGATCGCGTTCTGGTGGAAACTGACGCGCCGTACCTTGCCCCACCGCCCTATCGCGGCAAACGTAACGAACCGGCTTATACCGCCCACACCGCCCGCAAAGGGGCCGAGGTTTTCGGCATGGAGTACGCTGATTTCGCAGCCCAGACACAGGCCAATTTCGATCGGCTGTTCACCAAGGCGGCGATTTATAAGGCGGCTGCATGACTGAATTGCGCTGCACCATCCTTGGCTGCGGCTCGTCCGGCGGCGTCCCCCGGTTGGGCGGACATTGGGGCGACTGCGATCCGCAAAACCCGCGCAACATCCGCCGTCGTTGCTCGATGCTGATTGAGCGTGACGGACCCGAAGGCACCACCTCTGTCTTGATCGACACCACCCCGGATATGCGAAGCCAACTGCTGAGCACCGGAACCGGACGGCTGGATGGCGTCGTCTATACCCATTCGCACGCCGACCATGTCCATGGCATCGACGACCTGCGCATGATCGTGTTCAACATGAAAGAGCGCGTACCGGTTTGGGCCGACGGCGATACCCAGAACGCGCTGCTTGGTCGGTTCGGTTATGCCTTTATCCAGCCCGAAGGTTCGCCCTACCCGCCGATTTTGGACCTGAAGTCCATCGATGGCCCGTTTGAGGTCAACGGCCCTGGTGGACCGATCCCGCTGCACCCCTTTAAGGTCAATCACGGCTCGATCGACTCTCTTGGATTCCGGATGGGCAATTTGGTCTACCTTCCAGATGTGGCAGAATTCTACGACGACGCCTGGAAGATGATGGAAGGGCTGGACTGTCTGGTCATCGACGCGCTGCGGCGGTCCCCGCACCCTACCCACGCGCACTTGGAAAAAACGCTGGGCTGGATCGATCAACTAAAGCCTAAACGCGCGGTGCTGACCAACATGCATATTGACCTCGACTATGCCACGGTCGAGGCCGAGACCGCTGATCATATCACACCTGCCTACGATGGTATGGTGATCCATCAAGCTCTTTAGGGCGCGGGTGATGCGAGCTGCGCGATCACCGCGGGTGGCAAGATGCTGCAAAGCCTGATCGACGTCATCCTGCCTGTTTTCCTCGTGATCGGAGCTGGTTACGCCGCCACATATTTTGGGTATTTCAAGGAAATCCACATCGACGGATTGATGAAGTTCACCCAAGGCTTTGCAATCCCTTGCCTGCTGTTTCTGGCCATTGCCCATCTGGACCTGACCACCAGCTTCGACCCCCGACTGCTGTTCAGCTTTTACGGCGCCGCGTCGTTGTGTTTTACAGCCGGTCTTTTCGGTGCCCGCTTAATCTTTCGACGCGAGTGGGAAGATTGTATAGCCATTGGATTTTGTTGCCTGTTTTCAAACTCGGTTCTGCTGGGCTTGCCGATTACCGAACGAGCGTATGGCCCCGCGAACCTAGCCGGCAATTACGCGATCATCGCTTTCCACGCCCCGTTTTGCTATTGCATCGGTATCACCGTGATGGAGGTGGTACGGCACCGCAGCAATGGCGGCAGGCATATGGCCCGCGCGGTACTGACCGCAATGTTCCGCAACGCGCTGATCCTTGGCATCGCACTTGGGTTTATCGTCAATTTGTCTGGCATCAGGGTGCCGATGGTCGTGGACGACGCACTTGGATTAATAACCCAGGCCGCCCTTCCCGGCGCTTTATTCGCCCTGGGCGGCGTATTGCTCAAATACAAACCCGAGGGCGACCTGCGCGCAATTACCTATGTTTGCAGCATCTCATTGTTGCTACACCCCGGCCTCATGTGGTTGTTCGGCTCATCGGCAGGGCTACCGCAGGATTTGCTCCGCTCGGGCGTACTGACAGCCGCGATGGCACCCGGTTTCAACGCTTATATCTTTGCCAGCATATATGGCCGTGCCAAACGCGTCGCAGCATCATCAGTTCTGATTGGCACAGCAGCTTCGATTCTATCGGTCTGGTTCTGGCTGAATCTTTTGGGCTGAAATCAGTACAGTGTGGATTGACATTAACGCTGTGGGAAACACCTATCGGAGAGCCAGACAGGACTATTCAAATGCCCCACGCCCTCATCGTTGCCCATGGTCAACCGTCGGATCCTGAGCCAGCCGAACAGACCCTCACCGCTTATGCCGCGCAGGTGGACGCGTTGTGCGATGGCGTGACAGTACTATCGGCTACGCTTGCGGCGCCGGGTATGTTCGAACAGCGTATATCCCAGCTGTCGGATTCTGACGTAATTTACCCGCTTTTCATGGCCAAGGGGTGGTTTGTAACCAGTGCCCTACCCAAACGTCTTGCCGGACGAGACCTACGAATTCTCGATCCGCTGGGCGTTGACCCTGAATTGCCCGTTTTAGTCGCCAAAGCGCTGCGCGACAGGTTGCGCGAAAACCAATGGGCTCCGGAAGAGACGGATCTGGTTTTGGCCGCACACGGCTCTGGCCGCAGTCGCAATCCGTCTGCGGTTGCACGGGCCTTTGCCGCTGAATTGGAACAACAGATCACTTTCCAATCTATCCGCCCCGGCTTTGTCGAAGAACCTCCCTCCATCGCCGAGGCCGCGTCGGGTGTGTCGCCTCAGGCGCTGTGTCTTCCCTACTTTGCCTGCACGGGCGGTCATGTATTGGAGGACGTTCCACAAGAGCTGGGTGCGGCTGCCTTCAAGGGGCAGGTCATGCCTGTTGTCGGAGAGTTGCCCCGGATCAAACAACATATAGCTGCGATCCTGGCCAGTACGTTTTGACTGCGCTGTCGAGACTTTGGCGCAGAGCTAATCCAAAGTCACACCGGAAGCCGCACCACCCTGGCCAAGGCCCGCAAGCGTCGAATAAAAAAAGTGCCGAGATCGGCCCTTCCTTTTCGCCTCATACAGCGCCAGATCAGCGGCATTCAGTATTTCGGCGGCTTTTGGAGACGTAAACTGTGTGGACAATGCGGTTCCGATACTGGCCGAAATCTGGCAGGTGTTGCCTTCGAAATCCATCGGCTGCTGCAGCCGCTCAATGAGGCGTTCAGCAATTGCCGTCAGAACGCCTTCATCCGAAAGGCCTTTGAAAATAATTACGAACTCATCCCCGCCAATGCGTGCCACCGTGTCGTCATTTCGAGTCTCCTCAACCATAATATTGGCGGCCTGTTGCAACACGAAATCCCCGGCCGCGTGCCCGTATTGATCATTGACCGACTTAAAGAAATCCAAGTCCAGGTGCATCAGCGCAAAGGGCGAACTTCCCGCAATCAAGTGCCCCAGAAGTACGTCCATCGCCCGCCGGTTTTTCAACCCGGTGAGCATATCGGTAAAGGCTTGCTTCTCAGCCGCAAGCATCGCACCTTGCAGCCGCAGGTTCAGCGACCGCGATGCTTCCATCGCTGCGGACTTGGCCTCGACCAGATATAACAATTCAATAGCCAGATCGGTGCCCGAGAAATCCGCGCTAGTCAAAGCATAGTCACGCACCGCATCCAGAATCGAGATGCCAAATGACAGGTTGATGACCGCCCCTTTTCCCTGCGGCAGCGGAGCAATCAGCCCCTTAAGCGCTGTGCGCGGTGTGTCCCGCAGCTTCAGATGCAATTTGGCTCCGGCCAATGACATCAGCGCCGACAGGGTCGTAACAGCGCGTGGACGGACCAGATCAAACACCTCCAGAAATTCTTTGCCTGCCATCGGTTGATCAGGACGCAGTTTCTGCAAGGTCGGGCCCACACGCATTATTCGGCCAGCTTCATCCACCAAAACGTACATCGGGCAAAGCGTTTCCAGCAGTCGCGCCAGATCACAGGTATCCATCATGATTTCCGTGCCCCAAGATCGAAATGACGCCCTTCGGCAAAGGCGCTTTCTACGAGCGTCACAGAAATCACTTCGGCCTCGCCGTCCTGCCCGTCATGGGAAAGCATTGCCAACGCACCATAATCATCGGCCATGGCACGCAATACTCCGACCATCACGCTGGAATAACCGGGCAGACCCGGATGGCAAATCAACTGATACTCAGTTGGGGTAACCTCGATAAGTTCCAAGGTCGGCAAACATAGATCAGAAACGGCCAGCCTTACCCTGTCGGACAAGTCATCCAAGGAATGCAGAAACTCCACATAAGTTACGCCACCGAACCGCAACAATCGGCGTAAGTCTTCCATATTGGGGTGTGAGACCAGATATGTTCCCAAATCTTCAAGAATTTCTGCGCGCGGACGCTCAAGGTCGACGCACAGCGCATCCAATACCCGCGTTGTCATGTCGTCGTCGTAGACAAGCATCGCTTCAAACTCGGCAAAGCCGAGTTCTGCCGCCTCGGTCACACGCATCCAGCATGCCTGCCCGTAAGTCGCGCATACAAATGACTGTACCGCCCGATTGATCAGACCATGCATCAGATACCCCAGATTGATTTATCCTCAATCTGCCCTGAGATTCCTTAACAAAACCCCAAGATATCCTGTGATATGCGGTCAATCCGAACAAGTTTCAGATTGGAAACCCTTGGCGACAAACTAAAAATCCGTTGGCGCCCCACCTTCGGCCTTACGACGGGCGACAAAGTCGGCCAGTTCTTCCCGAATTCCTTCATCCATCGATGGGGCCTCAAAGCTGGTGATGATCTCTTTGAACATGTGGTGCGCACGTTCCGCTGTCCAAATGCCACCTGCCACATTCCAACCTTCAAAATTCTTCCAGTCACTGAGGAAGGGTTGATAAAACGCTGTCGTATATCGGTCCTGCGTGTGCTGAATGCCAAAGAAATGGCCATCGTTGCCCACCGCGCGGATTGCATCCAACGCGATTTCATCGGGACCGGTCGCCGTAATCTCGGGCTGCATATAGCGCTGAATTTGCTGCAATATCTCACAGTCCATAATGAACTTTTCGGGGCTTGCGATCAGGCCGCCTTCCAGCCAGCCAGCCGCGTGATAGACCATGTTAGTCCCCGACTGGACGGCTGCCCAGAGCGAGTTTGATGTCTCCCAAACCGATTGCCCATCGGGCACATTCGCGGCGCACACACCAGAAGAGCGCATGGGCAGGTTGTAAAACCGCGCCATCTGTCCGGTCATCTGCGTTGAACGCATATACTCTGGTGTCCCAAAAGCAGGTGCCCCGGATTTCATGTCCACATTCGAAGTGAACGTGCCGATCACACAAGGAATCCCCGGACGCACGTATTGGAACAGGGCAATGGCACACAAAGCCTCGGCCAGAGATTGCGCGACTGCCCCGGCCATCGTCACGGGCGCCATTGCACCGGCCAACGTGAACGGTGTTACCACGATCGCCTGCCCCCGTCGCGCCAGACGCAAACACCCGTCAATCATCGGGTGGTCGTGTTTCAACGGTGAGGTCGAGTTGATGTTGGAATACATCCGCGGCGTAGCCTCAAATTCTTCATGAGTCAGACCGCCGGCGATACGAACCATCTCCATCACATCTTCAACCCGCTCCTTGCCGAGGCAATACGCGTGCATCGCTTTGTCCGTCAGGGTCAGCTTGTCATAGAGCACATCCAGATGTCGGACGCTGGCATGGATGTCCACCGGCTCGACAGGATAGCCTCCTGCGAAGTGGATGCAGTTGAAATACTGCGTCAGTTTCAACAGGTTGCGGCACATGTCCCGGTTTCCCGGAACCTTGGTACCGATCTCCATATCCCAATAATTCGGCGGAGAAGACACGTTGCCGAAAACCAAGGTTTTGCCGCCGATCTCAATTGTGTGGTCAGGATTTCGCGGCGTGATGGTAAATTTGGACGGTGCCTTGCCGATCATCTCCATGACAAAGTCCCGGCCCATGCGGACGTTGTCGCCGTCGACTGTGCATCCTGCTTCGCGCAGAATGCCCTTGGCTTCTTCATTGTAGAATTCGATCCCGATCTCTTCGAGGATGCGCATAGCCCCTTCGTGGATTGCCTCAATCCCCTCCTGATCCAGTGGCTCGGTCGGGCGGTCGATGTTGATCGGAGGGTTAAAGGGCATCTGGTCGATCACCGCGGTGCCTCGGCGTTCGGCGGCCCCAGCCCGTCCACCCCCACGACGTCTGCGCGTTTTTGTGTCAGCCATGTGATCCTCCAGAGCTTGCTTTAATCTAAGCAAGCCCCGAAGGTGGATGTCTGGCCGCTCTGTCTGCGACAGGTTTTGTCGGTTTTTTATCCCGAAGCGCCGAAATTGGTCCGGGCTGGATCAGTTTTTTGCCAACCAGCCGGGTATGTGTCCGATATCCGGCAGCACAACATCCGCCATCGGTGCAAGTGCTTCGGCCCCGGCGATCCCCGTAAGGACGCCAATGGTGGTCATCCCGGCGGCGCGCCCGGCCTGCAGATCGTGCAGGCTGTCCCCGACCATAGCCACGTTCTCTGGCGCAACCCCGACATGAGTGGCAAATGCCAGCAACTGACCGGGCCCTGGTTTAAACCCGTGACCACTGTCATACCCGGCGACAAAATCGAAATGTTCGTGAATGCCGACCGAAGCAAGGTGTTGCAGCGCCGGTGCCTCGCTGTCATTGGTTGCCACACCCAGCTTGAACCCCGCCTGCCGCAACCCTTCAAGAAATGGCACCAACGGAATGGCCTGAGCCTGCGGCGCTGCGGCCGCTTCTGCATTCAGAACTTCGACCAGCTCTTCTTTCGTCATATCGGCAATGTGCCGGGCAAGCAGTTCGGCTATTTCCTCGACCGTTGCCGCAACGACGATGCTGTCCTCGGAATATGTGGCCGATTTAAGGTCAAACCCGATAATCCGGCCCAACTCAGCCGCGCGAGCATGATCGCCATCGGCAAGCCGCAGCACCATGTTGCGCCCGAAAGCGCCCCAGGTGTTTGCGAAGTCAAACAGGGTTCCGTCCTTGTCAAAAAGGATCGCGTCGATGGGCATTGTATGCTCCTGCAAGGTTTCTATTCAGGTCCAGTGAACGTCAGCGCCGCCGGACAACATCGCACGGGCCTGAGCGGGAAGATCATAGGGCACAGAACTCGCGTCGCAGAATGCCATCACCCACGAATCGTCAAGCATCAGAAATTCCAACACAGAGCCAAGGAATTCAGGCTCGGCCGCCCGGTCCCGCAGATCCTGCGCCGACGCGCCGGTAGAGCCAAGAAAAACTGGTAGCAACTCCTCGTTGCCGACCAGCCAACCCAGAACATTCAATGCCAGTGTTTCGGCAGATTGGGCAGAGATTGACATAAAGTGACCCCGGATCAGATCTTGGAAAGGGTTTGTTAACCAGACTCATAAACACTTTGGCAACGCATGCAATCAATGGTGAATGATATGTCCGCGCAAGGAACCATCCTTGTCCTCGACGGGACCTCAACCAATCGCATCATGCTGAAGGTTCAACTGACCGCGGCGTGGTATCACGTCGTACAAGGCGAACGGCTTCAGGGTTTAGCCGGGCTTTTGCGACGCAGTAAACCTGATCTGGTACTGACCTCTCAGACTTTGCCAGATGGCACTGCAGCGGATGTTAAACGATTGGTCATGGCCGACCCGGACCTAGTCGACGTTCCCGTTGTTGCCATCGCTGCGCAAAACGACAAGGCGGCACGATTAAAGGCGTTGTCCGAAGGGCTGGATGATGTTCTGACATACCCGTTCAAGGATACTTTCCTACTGGCTCGGGTACGAAGCCTGTTGCGCGCACGGGTCGAGACGCAGGACCTGCAAGTTGGCAGTGCATCCCATCCCATGGGCTTTGCAGAACCAGCGGTCGCGCTGATAAGACCACTCAAGCCCGCCTGCATAGCCATTCTGACGCAATCGCCTCGCACCGGGGCTTTGTGGCAAGCCGCTTTATCGAAACGCACCCGGCACAACCTGTCGACACATACTCCGTCGAACCTACAGGGGATACTGTCAGGACCGGCGCCGGATGCCATCCTGTTTGAGATCGGCTCTTGTCCGTCAGCGCTGAATCTGTTGGCGGATCTGAAATCACGCGGGATTACGCGGCACACGGTGTTGATCGGAGTTCTGGAGAACGGCGATCCCAAATTGGCGTCAGAAGCACTGGATCGTGGCGCGGACGCAGTTTGTATGGAAGGATTTTGTCCCGAAGAAACGCTTCTCCGCTTGGAAAACCAAATTGCACACAAGACCCGGAAGGACCAAATGCGTGCCTCACTGCGGCGCGGGGTGGTCGATTCCTGCGTCGACCCGCTGACTGGGCTGCACAATCGTCGTTATGCGATGAGGGCCATGGATCAAATGGCTCACCAATCAGCACAGTCAGGGCAAGGAATGGCCGTGATGCTGGCGGACCTAGACCACTTCAAATCGATCAATGACACGTTTGGCCACTCGGCCGGGGATTGTGTGCTGATCGAAGCTGCTAGGCGTATGGCGCAAATTGTAGGTTCGGCTGGCTTTGTCGCTCGGATCGGGGGCGAGGAATTCATGATCGGGCTTTCCAACACGACCCAAGCCAAAGCAATGAAACTGGCCCGGGGTCTGTGCGACTGTATCCGAAAAAACCCGTTCAACTTTCCAGACACTTTAGATTCGATCGCAGTCACCGTCAGCATCGGGTTGATAGCCACCCAACCCGAAGAGCAATCGCAATTAATTCAGCCCGCGCACATCGAAAGGCTGATCAAATCGGCCGACACTGCACTGTATGCCGCAAAAACTGCCGGGCGGGATCAGGTCCATCAAAGCGCGGCCTGAATGAACTATTCTTTGTGTTTGCGCCCATGTGACTTGCGTTTTACTACCTCTTGTAGCCGGTCGGCATAGGTGTGGCGCTCAGCATCTGTCATCGCGGAAATCCGCGCGAGCCATCTTTCCTGCAGCGCGCTCTGCAGTTCGGCCATCGACTGCGCCTGTTGCTGCAACAAAACCTGAACAGCGACCGGATCAAAAGGGTCGGCGCGCAAGGCTGCCTCTAGGTCCGCAAAGTCCCGAGACCGCAATTTAGCCCCCCTGACATGCCGTTCGGACAGTTCCCCGCGCAGAGCTTTGCGATCTTCTTTAGGCAGGGCGCGATACAACGCCGGCCCGAATCCCGGCGGTGCCTTGCCATGATCCCCACCTTTGACCCGGTAGACCGTGCCCAAGGCGACCCCGGCGACTAGCAGGTTCAGCCCGAGTGAGACGGCCAGAAGCACCGTCACCCAACGTCTTTTGGGCTTGGCATTATCGCTCATTCAGTGTCCTCCAGAAATGTCGTGTCCAGGCCAAGGTCAGCAACTGCAAAGCTGGTGTCCTGCGGATAAAGTATCGTCGCCGGGTCAGGCAGAAAGTCAGGGGCCGCAAACCCGATCCAAACACCTGCGGCGCTGGCTGCGACCAACCCGCCCATGCTCTGCCACCCTCCAATGCCCTCCAATACGCGCCCCCAGATGGACCGCTTCGGCGCCGAAGGTTGCAAACCTTCAAGGCGCACGGTCTCGGCATCCGTCAGAATACGCACGGCCAGATCATCGGGCAGCACAGGTCGGGTTTGCCGGGCTTGCGCAAACAACTGATCCAGTTCCTTATCATCTTCAGACATCATCGTACCCCAGTTCCTCTTTCCGACCGGCCAATATCGCCGCCAAGGCGCGTTTACCGCGCGCCGTTAGGCTTTCCACCGCTTCTGTTGAAACGCCCATGATCCCGGCAATCTCGGGGTTGGGCAATTCCTCGACATGCCGCAAGACAACCGCCTGCCTCTGGCGATCTGGCAATTGCGACAACGCCACCTGTAAGGCGTCCTGGCGCGCAGCCTCCTGCAGCCGATCTGCCGCGCTGAGGTCTCCGTCCTCAGGCTCAGGCACATCATCCAGACGGTCGGGCCGCTTTTTGCGCTGCACATCCACGCACAGGTTCAACGTAACGCGATACAGCCAAGTGGACACTTTGGCCTGCCCCGGCACCCATTTCGGCGCCATCTGCCACAGCCGCATCATGGCGTCCTGGGTCACGTCCTCGGCTTCGGCCCGGTTTCCCAGCATCCGCAAAGCGACCGAGAAGCACCGTGGACCCAACCGATCTGTCAGAACACGCGCCGCCGAAGCGTCACCTGCCGCGAACTTGCGCAACAACGCGTCATCCGACTCGCTCGCGGCACAATCTGCGCCGCGAACGTCCTGTAATGGGGAGGTCAGATCCTCCATCCTTCATCAGCTGTCGTCAGAGTCCGCCTTACCGTGCCTTTTATGCTTCCGGCCCATCCGCTCTTTCGCATCGCTATATTCCTGCTCCGAGATCGTCCCGCTGTTGTCCGCGTCGATACGGTTAAACATCTTGCCAGCGCGGCGCGGCTTGGGCAACTCGTCGTCGCTTAGATAGCCGTCCTGATTTGCGTCGTGCTTGTCGAACATCTTGGTGATGCGGTCATTGGCCTTTTGCTGCGCGGCGGCCTGCATTTCCTCAACGCTCAACTTTCCGTCGCCATCGGTGTCGGCCTTCAAGAATCGCTGTGCGCGATGGGCCTCCATTTCTTCCTGGGTCAACTGACCGTCGCCGTTGGCGTCCAGTTCCTGAAAGCTCACTGGTTCGCGATCTTTTGGCCCGGCTGCCAGAACAGACGTTCCCGTGATTGCAACGGCCGAAACAAGAATGACCGGAATGAATTTGGCGCTTTTCATATCGTTTTCCCTTTGTTTTGCGGCCTCATCGCCGCTGCTCACATTGGTTCAAACGAAAGGCCGCGCGGGTTCCGTCGCAAATATTGCAAAAAAGTTTTGCGCCCCTAACTAACATCCGTCGCCACAAAGAGACGCACCCCCCTTTTCTGGACGGTCAAACAAGCGCATTATCCCGTCCAAACGAACGCGCGAGTTTCAAAATGACAGATCAGACGATCGACACAACGTCCGAGAATGACCGCCCAACGTGGCCCGCTTTGGTCAAAGGCTTCCGTTGCCGCTGCCCAAAATGTGGCGAGGGCAAGGTTCTGCAGGGCTATCTGAAGGTCAAAGACAGCTGTGACAGTTGTGGGCAAGAGTTGTTTCACCATCGGGCAGATGACGGCCCGGCCTACCTGACCATCCTGCTCGTCGGCCACCTTTTGGCCCCTGCCCTGCACGTAACCTATGTGGAGTTCCGGCCCGAGCCGCTGACCATGTTCCTGATCTTTGCAATCGGCTGCACGGCGCTGTCGCTGTTCTTGCTGCCTCGTCTGAAAGGGGCTGTTGTCGCCTATCAATGGGCGCGTCGAATGCACGGGTTTGAAAAAGCGCAGTGATCCGGGTCAAGGGATCACATCGCACATGAGCGAAGACAAAACGGCAATTCGGGATGCGGCGACGGTCATCGTTCTACGGAACCGGTTGACCGAGCCGTCGATCCTAATGGGTCAGCGGGGCGCAAAAGCCGTTTTCATGCCCAACAAATTTGTGTTTCCCGGAGGCGCTGTGGACTCGGGGGACAGTGCGATACCTCTTGCGTCGTCTCTGCCCGAATTATGCAGCACCCGACTGAACGAAAAGTCCGAACCGGGCTTGCAAAACGCGCTGGCCGCAGCTGCGATCCGAGAGCTGTGGGAAGAGACTGGGCTGATACTGGGCGAACCGGGCCGCTGGAGCGGAGAAATCCCAGAGGATTGGCAAGACTACGCAAATTCAGGCTTCCGTCCTGCTGCAAATGCGCTGCAGTTCGTGTTCCGCGCAGTGACACCACCAGGTCGCCCGCGACGGTTTGATGCGAGGTTTTTTCTGGTCGATGCCAGCGCGATAGCAGGTGATCTGGACGATTTCAGCCGCGCATCGGATGAGTTGTCCCACTTGCAATGGGTGCCGCTGGACCGCGCCCGAGAGTTGGACCTGCCATTCATCACAGAAGTCGTTCTGGCCGAAGTGGCGGCCCGGGTATCTGATCCTGAACCGCCTGAGAATGTACCCCTCTACCTGCATACTGAGGAGCAAAGCCTGTTCCTGCAAATCAAGGGGTATCCGATGCCTGACGCGGACTAGGCCTCACTTCATCCGGCTGATTACCGTGGTCACCTCAGGTTTTTTGCCGATCTCGGCCTTAGCCGTCTGACGTACGATGCGGCGCATGGCTTCTTCAAGCTTGTCATCGTCGCGCAGGGTCTTGGCCTCGGCCCGCATCAGGAACTGGTTCAGGTCCTCTTCCAACACCTCAACCAGCGCCGCCTTTGAGGTTCCGATCTCGGGCAAGCCCATCGTATCACACCACGGCTCACCCAACGGCTCGTCTTTTTCGTCCAGAATCACCGTGACCGTCACGTGCCCATTCAGCGCCATGCGAATGCGGTCGCGCACAATTCCGTCCAGGGCACCAACCTTGACGGTGCCGTCAAGATAAGTACGGCCGGTTTCGATGTAATCCACGACCTGCGGCGTATCACCCGTCAGGTCCAGCATCGTACCGTTAACTGCCAGAATACCTGTACGCCCACCTGCCTCGGCCAGTTTGACGTGTTCCCGCAAGTGCCGGTGTTCACCATGCATCGGAACGATCGACTGAGGGTTGATCAGGGCATGTACTTTCTCAAGATCAGGGCGGTTGGCATGCCCGGACACATGGTACAGGCCCGAACTGTCGTCCACCACATCCACGCCCTTTTCGCTGAGCTGGTTCATGATGAAAATCACGCCACGCTCATTTCCGGGGATGGTTTTTGAGGAAAACAGGAACAGATCGCCCTCTTTCAGTTCGATCCCGCGATACTTACCTCGCGCGAGTTGCGCACTGGCGGCGCGGCGCTCGCCCTGACTGCCAGTCACGATCAGCATCAGGTTCTGGCGCGGCAGGTCCACAGCCTCTTCTGCGCTGATGACTTTGGGAAATTCCGCGAGAATACCCGTTTCGGTCGCGGCCTCGATCATCCGCCGCATGGCACGTCCCAACAGCACGACCGAGCGCCCAGCACGTTGGCCGGCTTCGGCCAGCGTCTTCACCCGTGCCACATTTGACGCAAAGGTGGTCGCCACGACCATGCCTTGGGCATTTTGGACCAGCTTAGTGATTTCGGGCCCCAGCTCTGATTCCGAACGACCGGCATGGGGTGAAAACACGTTGGTGCTGTCACAGACCAAAGCCTTGACGCCGGGTTTGGCAACCTCAGCCCACAGATCGGGATCAAAGGGTTCCCCCACTATGGGGTCAGCGTCGAGTTTAAAATCGCCGGTGTGTACGGTACGTCCCGCGGGCGTATCAATCACCAGCCCTGCGCTTTCCGGGATTGAGTGCGAGACCGGTAGAAACCCAATCGCGAAGGGACCAACCTGGACCTGCTCGGGCCAGGCTGAAACCGTTCGAACTGCGTCCTCGGGGTGCCCATGCTCTTCCATCTTGCGGCGCGCGATATTGGCGGTGAAGGCCCGCGCGTAGATCGGCGCACCCAGCGCTTCAAAACAATGCGCCACGGCACCCACGTGGTCTTCATGGGCGTGGGTTACGAAGATGGCGTCCAAACGGTCAGCCCGCTCTTGCAACCAAGAAATATCGGCATGGATCAAATCAACGCCGGGCGTTGTGTCCATATCTGGAAAGGTCACACCCAGATCGACAAGGATCAGACGCTCCTGCCCCGGTTTTCCGTAGCCATAGACATATGCGTTCATCCCAATTTCGCCGGCACCACCCAGCGGCAGATAGATCAGTCGTTCACTGCTCATGTTGAGCCATTATCCTTGTTATAGCGATGGATCACGGTCAGGCCGTGCATCGTCAGATCGTCTTCGATTGCATCGAACCCCACGTCGGCCTGATCGAACAAGGGTGCGAGCCCACCGGTTCCAACGACTTTCATCGGCATTCCGTATTCCGATTTGATCCGGGCAATCAGCCCCTCGATCAAGCCGGAATAGCCCCAATACACGCCGGATTGAATGCAGCCAACCGTATTTGTGCCAATCACTTTTTCCGGTCGGGTGATGTCGATATGCGGCAAAGCTGCCGCCCCCTGATGCAACGCCTCAAGGCTCAGGTTCACGCCGGGTGCAATGATGCCGCCGACATATGCCCCGTCCGAGGCCACCACGTCGAAATTCGTGGCTGTCCCGAAATCAACGACAACAACGTCTCCGCCGTGACGGTCAAACGCGCCCACCGCGTTTGCCAGGCGATCGGGACCGGGAACGGTGCCTTCGTCGACACGCGGCGCCACGGGCAAGAGGCATTCCGGTTTGCCAACCACCAGTGGACGACATCCAAAGAACCGGTCAGCAAAGATGCGCAGATTGAACACGACGCGCGGCACGGTCGAAGCGATCACAACATCAGTGATATCCGCCTCGATCCCGTAATGTTTCACCAGAGTCGAATACCATGTGAAATACGCGTCCGCAGTACGGGAATGGTGGGTCGAGGTTCGCAAGGTGCACAGAAACTGCTCACCATCCCAAATCGAGAAAACGGTGTTGGTGTTGCCGCAGTCGATAGCCAGAAGCATCTGAGCCTCCTTCAGAAATACACATCGGCCGCGGGAATGCTGACGCGGCCCTTGGAAGTCTTTAGGACAAGGTTGCCATTTGCGTCCACTGTTTCAAATGTTCCCACAGTTTCGGACGTTGAGGTTCGGGCGGTAATAACCTCGCCCAACCTTGCCGCACGGGCCAGCCAAGCCGTTCGGATCGGTTCGAACCCATAGGTCACAAACTGGGTCTCATATCGCGCATAGGAAGCGGCCAGCTCGGTCAAAAAATCTTCGGGCAGGACAGCAGAGCCGGTCTCCGACAGCAACGAGACCGGCCGCACTGCGCTTTGCTCAACTGCATAGGTAGGTGGCGCTTCGGACAGGTTTACTCCGATACCAATAGCCAAGTGAGACAGCCCCTGCCCCTGTCCGGTGCTTTCCAAAAGGATGCCCGCCAACTTGCCTCCGTTCAGCAGCACGTCATTCGGCCATTTCAGCGATAGCCCAGCCGCACGTCCAGTCACCGCGACGCAGGCATCGAACAGTGCCAATGCCGCCACGAAGCTGCGCAGGGCGGCCTGTTCCGGATTGCCCTGTGGCCGCATCAACAATGTCGCGGCCAGATTGCCCTTGGGGTTGGCCCAGGTACGTCCCCGCCGTCCTCGAGCAGCTGTCTGGTGATGCGCCATGATCCAAACCGGACCCGGCGCAGTCGGAGCAAGGCGCGCGGCCTCGTTCAAGGTGCTGTCAACCTCCTGCACAATGTGCAGACCATATCCCTGGGGCCAGTCGGTCATGGCAAAAAGGCCCGGTCTGCCAACCGAGCCTCCTGCGATTGAATGTCAGACACGTCAGTTAACAAGCGTTGCCGCCGCAGCTGCCGCCGCGCCCTCGATGCCGAACTGATAGAACACGCCGACCAACATCAGTGCGGCAGATCCCATCAAGGCGACCCACAGAACTGGAGTGGAATGGGTCTCGATCGGGTCCTCGTTTTCAGCTCCGAAATACATGTAGAACACGATCCGCAGATAGTAGAACGCACCGATCACCGAGGCGATGGCCGAAACGATCACCAGACCTGTCAACCCGGCACCAATACCTGCCTGCCAGACGCCGAACTTGGCAAAAAAGCCCAGCATCGGTGGCACGCCCGCAAGCGAGAACATCAGGATCAGAACCGCCAGCGCCTTGCCGGGGTCACGCTTGGAATACTGGCGCAGCGCGTCGATATCGGTGACGGGCTTGCCGTCGCGCTCCATCATTAGGATGAAAGCAAAAGTGCCGATATTCATGGTCACGTAAATTGCCAGATACATCAGCATCGCCTTGATGCCCATTTCCGTACCCGCCGCCAGACCAATCAATGCATAGCCCATATGGGCAATCGACGAAAACGCCATCAGTCGCTTGATGTCACGCTGGCCGATCGCGGCGACGGCACCCAGCAGCATCGACAGAACCGAAAGCAGAACGATCACCTGCTGCCAGTCCTTGATCACGCCGCCAAACGCATCATGCAGAAGACGGGCGAATAGGGCCATAGCTGCCACTTTCGGCGCCGTGGCAAAGAAGGCGGTGATTGGCGTGGGCGAGCCCTCGTACACGTCGGGGGTCCACATGTGGAAGGGCACAGCCGAGACCTTGAAAGCCAGACCCGAGATCAGGAAGATCAGACCGAATAGCAGGCCAACCGAGACGTCGCCATGATGCACTGTCTGGATTATGCCTGAAAACAGCGTGGTCCCGGTAAAGCCATAGACCAAAGACGCGCCGTACAGCAGCAGACCCGAACTGAGCGCACCCAGCACGAAGTACTTCAAACCAGCTTCGGTCGATTTCGCGCTGTCCCGGCGCAGGGCAGCCACGACATATAGCGACAGCGACTGAAGCTCCAAGCCCATATACAAGGACATCAGGTCACCCGCGCTGACCATCATCATCATACCCACGGCGGCCAGTGCTACCAGCAACGGGTATTCGAAACGGAGCAGATCGCGACGTGCCATGTATTCCTGGCTCATCACCAGCACAGCGGCGGCGGACAGCAAAATTGCAACTTTGGCAAATCGCGAAAAACCGTCGTCCACAAACATCCCGTTGAACGCGACATTCACACCGTCACCATTGGTGGCAATCCAAATCGCCAGCAGCGCCATCAGACCAGCCGTCGCCCACACCAGAACCGGCGCCAACGCGTCTTTCGTTGTATAGACAGCACCGATCAAAGCGGCCATCGCATACACGGCCAGAACAATTTCCGGCAGGATTATAGTCAGATCAGCCTGGATCATGTCTCCAAAGCTCCCTTAATGCGAAGCGGCCGTCTGGGTCGCAGCCTCAGCCGCGGCCAGAGCCGTGTCATAGTTCGAAATCAGCGCGGCGGTCGAGTTGCCGATCACATCGGTCACCAGCGACGGGTAGACGCCCAACAGGATGGTCATGATGATCAGCGGTGCGAAAATCAGACGCTCGCGCGAGCTCATATCGGTCATCGCCTTCAGGCTTTCTTTGATCAGGTCGCCAAAGACAACACGGCGGTACAGCCACAGCGCATAGGCCGCCGAAAAGATCACGCCGGTCGCAGCCACTGCCGTCACCCAAGTGTTGACCTGGAATGCGCCCATCAGAGTCAGGAACTCTCCGATGAAACCAGACGTACCCGGCAAGCCCACGTTGGCCATGGTGAACAGCATGAAGACCAGCGCATAGGCGGGCATACGAATGACCAAACCGCCATAGGCGTCGATTTCACGCGTGTGCATCCGGTCATAGATCACGCCCACACACAGGAACAGCGCGGCCGAGATGAACCCGTGGCTCAGCATCTGGAAGATCGCGCCGTCGATACCCTGCTGGTTCGCCGCAAAGATGCCCATGGTCACAAAGCCCATATGCGCGACCGAGGAATAAGCGATCAGCTTTTTCATATCTTCCTGAACCAGCGCCACGAGCGAGGTGTAGACGACCGCAATCGCCGACATCCACAGCACCAGATCGGTCATCACCGCCGAGCCCACAGGGAACATCGGCAGGCTGAACCGCAGGAAGCCATAGCCGCCCATCTTCAGCAGGATCGCCGCCAGCACGACCGAACCCGCAGTCGGGGCCTGCACGTGCGCATCCGGCAACCAAGTATGGACCGGCCACATCGGCATCTTCACCGCAAACGAGGCGAAGAACGCCAGAAACATCAGCGTCTGCATCCCGCCGACGACATAAATGCCCAGCACGCTGAACCCTTCGGACGAGAACTGATGGCTCATCAGCGCCTCGATATCCGTGGTACCCGCATCCGCGTACATCGCAACCATCGCCACCAGCATCAGCACCGAGCCGAGGAAGGTGTAGAGGAAGAACTTGAAGCTTGCGTAGATGCGATCCTTACCGCCCCAGATACCGATGATCAGGAACATCGGGATAAGGCCTGCCTCAAAGAACAGGTAGAACAGCACCAAATCCAGCGCCATGAACACGCCCAGCATCAGCGTTTCCAGCAGCAGGAAGGCGATCATGTATTCCTTGACGCGGTCGGTGACCTGCCAACTGGCCAGAATGGTCAGCGGCATGATGAAAGTGGTCAGCAGCACGAACAGAACGCTGATCCCGTCCACACCCATCTTGTATTTCAGGCCCAGCAGCCACTCGCCCTCTTCGACCATTTGGAAGCCAGTGTTCGAGGGATCAAAGCCTGTATAGATGCCGATCGAGACCAGGAAGGTCACCGTGGTCGCCACCAGCGCAACCCATTTCGCATTTCGCTGGGCCGCCGCGTCCTCGCCATGCAGGAACAGGGCCAAAATGCCTGCCGCCACAGCGGGGATGAAGGTGACGATGGAGAGGATATTATCCATTAGTGTGCGCCTCCGCCGATCGACATCCAGGTGACAAGGGCCGCGATGCCCAGAACCATCCAGAAGGCGTAAGTAAAGATGTAACCCGTCTGCGCCTTGCCTGCGAGGCGGGTGAAGAAGGGAACAACGCCCATTGCAACACCGTTCAGGAAGCCGTCGATGGTGTTGCCGTCACCGCGTTTCCAAAGGAACCGGCCAAGCGCCACGGTGGGTTTGACGAAAATCGCGTCATAGATCTCGTCAAAGTACCACTTGTTCAGCAAGAACAGGTAAAGTGGTCGCTGGTTCTGCGCCAGACGTCCCGGCAGAGACGGGTTCACGATGTAGAACCAGTAGGCCACAACAAAGCCCAGCAGCATCGCAACAAACGGGGATACCTTGACCCATTTCGGAGCCGCATGCGCGTCATCCAGAATGTGGTTGTCCGGTGCGATATACAGGGCACCCTCGCCCGGCTCGCCTACGAAGGCATAGTGATGATCGCCACCATGCGCGTCTTTGTCTCCGTGCCCATCATGGCCCTCATCTGCATGGGCTTCATCGGCATGCGTGTCGCCGTGGCCATCGTCCGCATGGGTGTCATCCGCATGGGCGTCCGCCGTACCGTGATCACCGGCCTCAGCATGCTCCGACGCTTCGGCGACAGGAATGCCGTAGAACTTGCCGACCTTATCCGCGTGACCAAAGAAGTTGCCGTACCAGATCATGCCTGCAAACACCGCGCCCAGCGACAGCACGCCCAAAGGCACCAGCATGACCATCGGGCTTTCATGTGCGTGATCATGCGTATGCTGATCGCCGCGCGGCTTGCCGTAGAAGGTCAGGAAGATCAGACGCCAGCTGTAGAACGAGGTGAACGCAGCAGCGACCACCAGCAGCCAGAAGCCATAGGCCGAGCCGCCAGCATAGGCGCTCTCGATAATGGCATCCTTGGACAGGAAGCCTGCAAACCCGATAGTGGTTAGCGGAATGCCCACACCGGTAATAGCCAGCGTACCAATCATCATCGCCCAGAAAGTGTAGGGGATCTTCTTCCGAAGCCCGCCGTATTCAGTCATCTCCTGCTCATGATGCATGGCGTGGATCACCGAACCCGCCCCAAGGAACAACAGCGCCTTGAAGAAGGCGTGCGTGAACAGGTGGAACATCGCGGCCGAGTACATGCCAACACCCGCGGCCACGAACATATAGCCCAACTGCGAACAGGTCGAATACGCGATGACGCGCTTGATGTCGGTCTGCACCAGACCCACGGTCGCGGCAAAGAAAGCGGTCGAGGCACCCAGCACGGTGATGAACCCAGTCGCACCCGGCGCGAACTCCATCAGCGGCGACATGCGGCAGACTAGGAACACACCCGCAGTCACCATGGTCGCGGCGTGGATCAGAGCCGAAACAGGCGTCGGGCCTTCCATCGCGTCTGGCAACCATGTGTGCAGGATCAACTGCGCCGATTTACCCATCGCGCCGATGAACAGCAGCACACAGATCACCTCGATTGCGGTCCACTCACCCCACAGGAAGTGCAGCTGCGTTTCCGCCAGCTCGGGCGCCGAAGCAAAGATATCTGAGAAGTTAATGCTGTCCGTCAGGAAGAACAGCGCGAAAATCCCAAGCGCAAACCCAAAGTCCCCGACCCGGTTTACTACGAAGGCCTTGATGGCAGCGGCGTTGGCCGATGGCTTGCGATAGTAGAACCCGATCAGCAGATAGGACGCGACGCCCACGCCTTCCCAGCCAAAGAACATCTGCACCAGGTTATCAGCCGTCACCAGCATCAGCATGGCGAAAGTGAAGAAGGACAGATAGGCAAAGAAGCGCGGCTTATAGCTTTCGCCTTCGCGCCACTGCGGGTCGTGATCCATGTACCCGAAAGAATAGAGGTGTACGAGCGCCGAGACGGTCGTCACCACAATCAGCATGATCGCAGTCAGCCGGTCGAGACGTACGGCCCAGCTTGTCGACAGCGAGCCGCTCTCGATCCAGCGCATGATCTCGACCTGTTGCGTCACCCCATCGAAGGTGAAGAACACGATCCACGACAGGAGACAGGCCAGGAACAGCAGGCCCGTAGCGGTCCACATGGCGGCTTTCTCGCCGATAAATCGCCAGCCAAATCCGCAGATCAGCGCGCCCACCAGTGGGGCAAAGAGGATGGTGGTTTCCATGTTCCCTTACCCCTTCATCATATTGACGTCTTCAACCGCGATGGTGCCGCGGTTACGGAAGAAGCAGACCAGAATGGCCAGACCAATCGCCGCCTCAGCCGCCGCAACGGTCAGCACGAACAACGTGAACACCTGCCCGACCAGATCGCCCAGAAAGCTGGAGAACGCCACGAGGTTGATATTCACCGCCAGCAGCATCAACTCGATGCTCATCAGCAGGATGATGACGTTCTTGCGGTTCAGGAAGAGACCGAAGATGCCGATGACGAACAACGTCGCCGCGACCGTGAGATAGTGTTCAAGTCCGATCATTGGGTCATAGTCCCTCGAATTTCTCTTTCCCATTGCGAAGCTCTGGGAACGCTGCTGCACAAGCGCAGTTCTCTTTCGTCACGGTGTACTCTGTGACCTTGTAGGCTTTCCGCTCAAAGGTCTTTTTGACCGAAGCCCAAGAATAGCTGGCACCAGTATCGACCAGTTTTTCCAAAGTTTCTGCTGCTTCGCTTCTTCGGTCCAACTGAGTGGCATCGAATTCTCTATTAAGTTCAGCGACAACTTTAAGAGTTAGCCCAGTTTCACAGCCTGAAATTTTGAGAAACGTGGAGCTTGTGCATCCAATCTTATCATCGCAAAAGCTGCCGATTTCGTAGTAAGCAACAACTCCTTCGCCGACGACCTCATGCTGTGTTTCAATCCAATGATGGGACAATAACGGGAAGCCGTCGCACTCTGACATTGGAAACGCAGCTGCGGACAAGGGTAAGCCCACCATTGCCAAAACTGATATGGCCGCTCTAAATCTCACAACCCCTGCCCCGGTTTTACGTCCTTCAACTCCATCGCCTTGGCCGGATCGCGCATCATCTGGCCGACGATGTCCTGACGCTTGATGTCCTTGCGGTGGCGCAGGGTCAGCACGATGGCACCGATCATGGCCACCAGCAGGATCAGGCCCGCCAGTTGGAACAAAAGGAAATATTGATCGTAAAGAATGACACCCAGCGCTTCGGTGTTGTGGCGGTCTGCCGGAACCGGTTGGGCCAGATTGGCCGCTGCACCTTGTGCGCTGTCCCACGCCCCAAAGGCCATGACGAACTGCATCAGGATGACCAGACCGATCAGCAGGGCCAGCGGCATATAGCGCGCCATCTCGGCCTTCAGCTCGGCAAAATCCACATCCAGCATCATCACCACGAACAGGAACAGCACCGCAACCGCGCCGACATAGACGATGATCAGCAACATCGCCACAAACTCGGCCCCCAGCAGCACGAACAGCCCCGCCGCCGACAGGAAGGACAGGATCAGCCACAGCACCGAGTGCACCGGCTGGCGGCTGATCACCGTGAACAGCCCGCCGGTGATGGCGCTGATGGCAAACAGGTAGAAGGCAAAGACGGTCATTGATCCTCATCCTCGTTATCGCCCATGACCTCCTGCGCCAGATCCAGCGCACGGGTCATGGCCGGGATGCCGGCAAAGACCGACATCTGACCGATCGTTTCCACGATCTCTTGTTTTCTGGCCCCGGCTTCCAGCGCGTGGCGGACGGTCTGGCGCACGGCAGTATCGGCCTGTGCGCCCTGCATGGTCAGCCCTGCCAGCGTCAAAAGCAGGCGGGTTTTGGCATCCAGACCGTCCTTGTTGACGGTGTTGCCGAACAACATTTCCATGACCTCTTTGGGCATGGTGGGCCACAGCGCCTCGAACCCTTTGGGCGAGAAATTTTCCATCGCCGGGTTCATCGCCTTGGCCATGTCCTGAGCCTGCTTCATCATCAGCTCAAACGGATTTGTCGGGCTGTCACTCATCTGTAAGGCGCATCCATTTCCAGATTGCGGGCGATCTCGGCTTCCCAGCGTTCACCGTTGTCGAGCAGTTTTTCTTTGTTGTAGAAAAGCTCTTCGCGGGTCTCAGTTGCGAATTCGAAATTCGGGCCTTCGACGATGGCATCGACCGGGCAAGCCTCCTGACAGAAGCCGCAATAGATGCACTTGGTCATGTCGATGTCGTACCGCGTGGTGCGGCGGCTGCCGTCTTCGCGCGGTTCGGCGTCGATGGTGATGGCCTGCGCGGGGCAGATCGCCTCACACAGTTTGCAGGCGATGCAGCGTTCCTCGCCATTCGGATAGCGGCGCAGGGCATGTTCGCCGCGGAAACGTGGGGATAGCGGGCCCTTTTCGTGCGGGTAGTTGACGGTGGCCTTGGGCGCGAAGAAGTACTTCAGCCCCAGCTTCATGCCGACCCAGAAGTCCTGCAGCAGGAAATACTTGGCAGCGCGGGTATAGTCGATTTGTGTCATATCAGCCTCCTGCGCTCCAACGGGCGAATGCACCCCAGAACCAGTCGAATTTCGCCGCGAAAGCCACGAATACCACCCAGGCCAGCGAGAACGGCAGGAACACTTTCCAGCCCAGACGCATCAACTGGTCATAGCGGTAGCGGGGCGTGATCGCCTTGACCATCGCGAAGAGGAAGAAGAAGAACGCCATCTTGGCGACCATCCACAGTACGCCATCAGGCAGGCCAGGGATTGGCGACAGCCAGCCGCCGAAGAACAGCAGCGAAGTCAGCGCGCACATCAGGAAGATGGCGATGTATTCACCGGCCATAAACAACAGGAAGGGCGTGGCCGAGTATTCGACCTGATAACCGGCGACAAGCTCTGATTCCGCCTCGGGCAGGTCGAACGGCGGGCGGTTGGTCTCGGCAAGCGCCGAGATGAAGAACAGGAAGACCATCGGGAAATGCGGCAGCCAGTACCAGCTGAAGAAGCCGAACGAGCCATCCTGCGCGCGAACGATGTCACCGAAGTTCATAGAACCGGTCGAGATTATCACGCCGATGATGATCAGGCCGATGGAGACTTCATACGAAATCATTTGCGCGGCTGAGCGAAGAGAGCCGAGGAATGGGTACTTTGAGTTCGACGCCCAACCGCCCATAATCACGCCATAAACCTCCAATGAGGATACAGCGAAGACGTAGAGGATAGCGACGTTAATATCCGACAGGACCCAGCCATCGTTGAACGGGATCACCGCCCAGGCGATCATTGCCAGAACAAAGCTCGTCAACGGCGCGAGCATAAACACCGTGCGATCAGCACCGGCGGGGATGACCACCTCTTTGACCACATATTTCAGCGCGTCCGCCACCGATTGCAGCAGGCCATAAGCGCCTACCACGTTGGGGCCTCGACGCATCTGAACCGCAGCCCAAATCTTGCGGTCGCCATAGACGAGGAACAACAGCGAGATCATCACAAAGGCAACAACGGCAAGCACTTGCGCCAGAATGATGATGGCTATTCCGCCTGGGGTGTTAAAGAAATCAGCCATTGGTCCTCACACCGTGGGTATTCCGTTTTCCGCGCCCATTGCTAAGGCCAGTTGCCTGCGCAAAGAGTGTCTGGGTCGGCGCGTTGGTGTAAACAGCATCCGCTGCCATAGCGCCACCCTTTTTGTTGCGTTCCACACGCATTTCTCGGGCCACCGTATCGTAGGTACACATAGGCGATATGAAACAAGTCAGGTTCATTCCGCCGCGATCTTCTCGGCTTTGCGCGCCTGCGCCTGTGCCGACAGCTCAGCCATCAGTTGCGAGGCACGGGCGATCGGATTGGTCAGATAGAAATCCTTGACCGCGTTGCGGAAGGTGGCCTTGCCCAGCGGGCCGACCTCAAGCGCCTGAACCTCATTTTCGATCACTTCGTCGATGCGAGCCAAATGCGGAACCGCCTCAATCAGCGCGGTGCGAAGCTGAGCCAACGAGTCGTAAGGCAGCTTCGCACCCAGTTCCGCCGAAAGAGCACGCAGGATCGCCCAGTTTTCCTTGGCTTCACCCGGTGCAAACCCGGCGCGCATGGCCAGTTGGGGGCGACCTTCGGTGTTCACGAACAGGCCGTTTTCTTCGGTATAGGCAGCACCCGGCAGGATCACGTCTGCGCGATGTGCGCCCCGGTCACCGTGGCTGCCCTGATAGATCACGAAAGCGCCTTCGCCGATCTCAACCTCATCCGCGCCGAGGTTGTAGATGACATCAGCTGCGCTGATGGCGTCCATGCCCGCCTCATTGGTTGCATCAACGTCCATGGCACCCACGCGCGAAGCCGCTGTGTGCAGGACGATCAGACCACTTTCAGTATTGGTCGCAATGGCTTGCGCAGCGGCCAGAACAGCGGCACCATCAGCCTCTTGCAACGCGCCTTGCCCGATGATGACCAGCGAGGCCTTGCCCTTGATCTCATCATCGCCGCCCATATCGACGGCCTTTTGCAGTGCCTCGCGATCGTCACCCATGTGGTGGTACTCATATGTCAGATCCACCGCCGGGCCGACCAACGCCACCTCAGCCCCATGCGCCCAAGCTTTGCGGATGCGCGCGTTTAGGACCGGAGCTTCTTCTCGCGCATTGGTACCAATCAGCAGGATACGCTCAGCGCTGTCGATGTCCTCAATCGCGGATGTACCTGCATAGGCGCCACGGTTACCCGCTGGCAGACGTGCGCCATCGGTACGGCATTCGACGACACCACCCTGCCCTTCAATCATCTGTTTAAGCGCAAACGCAGCCTCGACCGGGGCCAGATCACCCACGATCCCGGCAGGCTTTTCAGCCCCTTTCAGTGCCTCGGCGGCTTTGGTGAGCGCCTCGGACCAAGAAGCCGGACGCAGTTTGCCGTTTTCGCGCACATACGGCTTGTCCAGACGCTGACGGCGCAGACCGTCCCAGACAAATCGGGTCTTGTCGCTGATCCACTCTTCATTCACGCCATCATGGTTGCGTGGCAGGAAACGCATCACTTCGCGCCCCTTGGTGTCCACGCGGATGTTCGAGCCCAAGGCATCCATGACATCAATACTCTCGGTCTTGGTCAACTCCCACGGGCGTGCGGTAAAGGCGTAGGGCTTCGACGTCAGCGCCCCAACCGGGCATAGGTCGATGATGTTGCCCTGCAAGTTTGAGTCCAGCGTCTGGTTCAGATACGAGGTGATCTCGGCATCCTCACCGCGACCGGTCTGCCCCATCTGAGTGATCCCGGCGACCTCGGTCGTGAAACGCACGCAGCGGGTGCAACTGATGCAGCGGGTCATCGCGGTGCCGACCAACGGCCCCAGATCCAGGTCATCCACCGCCCGCTTGGCTTCTTTGAAACGCGTACCCGACAGACCATAGGCCATCGCTTGGTCCTGAAGGTCGCATTCGCCCCCTTGGTCACAGATCGGGCAATCAAGCGGGTGGTTGATAAGCAAGAACTCCATCACGCCTTCGCGGGCCTTCTTGACCATGGGCGAGTTCGTCTTGACCACCGGAGGCTGACCTTCCGGCCCCGGACGCAGATCGCGCACCTGCATCGCGCAGGATGCCGCAGGTTTTGGAGGGCCGCCCACGACCTCTACCAGGCACATCCGGCAGTTACCGGCGATCGACAGACGTTCGTGATAGCAGAAACGCGGCACTTCGACTCCGGCCTCTTCACAGGCCTGGATCAGGGTCATTGCCCCATCGACTTCGATTTCCTGCCCGTCGATATTCACTTTGCGGAGGTCAGACATGGTCTAGTTCGCCCTCAAATACACGCCAATGGCGCTGTTTCTTTTGATTTCCTTCTGTCCGAGTGTGCAGAAGGAATTGGGGTTGTCATAGGAAACACCGTTCTGAGCCAAAAATGCCTCACCTTTGGCGCGCATCCGGTCTTTCTCGGTATCTGAATCCACGTAAGCGCGGATTTCTTTGTCCGAGTACCCCAGTTTGTTTGCTTTGGACCGAAGGTCCCACATTACACCGATCGCCTTTAGTCGCCGCCCACTGATGGACGGGCAATACTCCGAAATCTCGTTTGCGATGGCGATGTAGTAGAGTTCGTCGTCAATCTCTTTGACTTCGCGCAAGGGCGGTTTCGCGTCTGCAACTGCCGGCAAGGCAAGCACAGACAGAAGCGCAAGCATTTTCACACCAGACATGACTACTCCTTTTGTCTTGGGAAACCCAAGACGACCGGCAAACGGTGCGCTATTCAATAACACCTGCCGTTTCATGGCTTGATATGCAAACACACGCTTCATGGCCGCTGGCAGGCTCCCACAAATGTCAGTTTGTCTTCACTGATGCGCAGGTTTTGCGGCTCGGTATCTGGGCCAACCTTCCAACTGATGCTGGAAGACCCGAAGTTCTTGATACAGAATTTCGTCCCCTCATAGCGCCCGGCTTCGCGCGCGCCATCCAAAGAAGCGGACACACCGGTCACCACCACGGTGAATTCGGTCGGCATCGCCTTCTTGTCAACGGGCTTTGCCTTTGCCCGGAATCTCACACCATCAAACAGAACCTGATCTTCGGATGGTGAGACAACCCCGCAGGCCGAAACAACAGTAAGCATGGCCACAGCGCCCAAAACAGCAGCGCTTCGCTTAAGATGTTTCAGACTAAACACCTGTTGTTTCCCCCACGCCGCCATTAAAACGCCGCAACCAAAGCCATAAGGCCCATCACGACCATGCAGGCCCAGGCGATGACATACAGAACCGAGCGCATACCGGCGGCCGGTTTGCCAATACCCCGAATATGCACCACCAGCATTGCCAACCTCGCCAGCAACGCGACCGAGGCCAGCAGGTTAACCCAAAATGGGCTGGTGCCCATCAGAATGGCCGCGACCGTAACAGTCAGATAAGCAGGCAGTGTTTCGGTGCCGTTCAGGTAGGCCCGGTTCAGGCGATATGCCTTATCGGAATAGTCCTGTTCCGGTGTTGCGCCCGGTGCCAGCCCCGTGGCCTGTTTCGCGAGAGCCGCGAAAGGGGACAGAGCCAAGATTACCAGAGTGAAGATCACCACCGATGCTACCGCATGGCCGTATTCTGCAAAACCGTCCATCAGAGTTACTCCGCTGCCATCGCACCCATACGGCCCGACTTCTGAGCCTTGATGCGATCTTCGATTTCTTCACGGAAGTTGCGGATCAGACCCTGGATCGGCCAGGCCGCCGCGTCGCCAAGGGCGCAGATCGTGTGGCCTTCGACCTGTTTGGTCACATCAAACAGCATGTCGATCTCTTCCAGCTCGGCCTCGCCGCGCACCAGTCGGTCCATCACGCGCATCATCCAGCCCGTACCTTCACGGCACGGCGTGCATTGGCCGCAACTTTCGTGTTTGTAGAACTTCGACAGACGCCAGATCGCCTTGATAATGTCCGTGGACTTGTCCATCACGATCACCGCCGCCGTTCCAAGCCCCGAGCCCAGATCGTTGCGCAGATAGTCGAAATCCATGATCGCATCGCGCATGTTTTCGCCGCGCACACAAGGCACCGACGACCCACCCGGGATCACCGCCAGCAGATTGTCCCAACCACCGCGAATGCCACCGCAATGGGTCTCGATCAGGTCCTCGAATGAGATCGACATCGCCTCTTCAACGACGCAGGGGTTGTTCACATGGCCCGAGATCGCAAACAGCTTAGTGCCTGCGTTGTTCTGACGGCCAAAGCCCGCGAACCAATCCGCGCCACGACGCAGGATGGTGGGCACAACAGCAATGGATTCCACGTTGTTCACCGTGGTCGGGCAGCCATAAAGCCCCGCGCCCGCCGGGAACGGAGGTTTCATCCGCGGCATGCCCTTCTTGCCCTCAAGGCTTTCGATCAGGGCGGTTTCCTCGCCGCAGATATAGGCGCCCGCACCGTGATGCAGGAACAAATCGAAATCCCATCCCGAACCGGCCGCGTTCTTGCCCAGCAGGCCCGCATCATAGGCTTCGTCAATCGCCGCCTGCAGCGCCTCACGCTCGCGGATGTATTCGCCGCGCAGGTAGATATAGCAGGTATGCGCATTCATTGCGAAGGACGCGATCAGGCAGCCCTCGATCAGTGTATGCGGGTCATGGCGCATGATTTCGCGATCTTTGCAGGTGCCGGGCTCGGATTCGTCCGCGTTCACCACCAGATAGGCAGGACGCCCGTCGCTTTCCTTGGGCATGAACGACCATTTCAGACCGGTCGGAAAGCCCGCCCCGCCGCGACCACGAAGGCCCGAGTCCTTCATCGTCTGAATGATCCAGTCACGCCCCTTTTCAATCAGGCCAGCAGTGCCGTCCCAATGCCCCCGGGCCTGCGCGCCTTTTAGCGTGCGTTCATGCATCCCGTAGATGTTGGTAAAGATCCGGTCCTGATCCTTCAGCATCGCGTGTTACCTTCAGTTGTCCTGACGCATGCGCCAGAGTTGAAAAATGTTGACGCCTGCATAGATGAAACCTGCCAGAGCGGCGAAATCAAAAAGCAGCGCATAACGCCCCGGCAAACCCAGCGCGGGGCCGATGAACATTGTCATGGCAAGCCAAAACACCATCGTCACGGCGATGACGATGCCAATATGTCGGCCCTTGCGGGCTATGGCCTGTTCCTTGTCCTTGTCCATCTCACCTAGAATGCCCCGGATGGGCACAATCATTTAGTCTTCGTAAGTGCCGTCTTCTTTGGCACGTTTGGCGAATTCGGTTTCTTCACCCGCCGCAAGCTTGGCCGCCTGTTCGATCCAGCCATCGCGTTCGATGCGGCCCTTGAACTTCAGCCGTGCATCTACCCACGCCACCTGTTCGGGCGTCCAGGCTGCGATCTGGTCATAGTGGTAGAAACCAAGCCCGTTCAGCGTCTCTTCCAGTTTCGGACCGACACCTTTGAGCAGCTTGAGGTCATCCGCTTTGCCCCCACGTGCTGCGATCAGGGTTTCCGGCTGGTCTTCCTTAACTTCACCGGCATTCTTTGCTTTTGCCTCTGCCGCCTGCTGCACGGCAGGCTTCGCTACTGCAGGTGCCTTCGGAGGTTTAGGTGCTGCTTTGGTCGCCGCCGCCTTGCCATCTTTACCCAACCATGGGGTTAGGATCGGCACCTCAGTGCCGTCGATGCGCTTGACCGTGTCGCTTAGATCGGTCGCCAACTCGACACTGGCATTGTACTGAGGTTTACCCGCTTCATATTCAGTCAGGCTGCTGAGGCCTTTCAGCGGTTCAGCCGCATAACGCCCGTTCTGCGGGCCCGGCGTCGGCACCTTGCCTGCCGCCAGATCGTCAACGATCTTGCCAAAGCTTTCGGCGGTCAGATCTTCGTAATAATCCTTGCCGATCTGTGCCATCGGTGCGTTGGTGCAGGACCCGAGGCATTCAACCTCTTCCCAGCTTAGCTTGCCATCGGCGGACAGCTCATGCGGTTTGGCCGCGATCTTTTCCTTGCAAACCGCAATCAAGTCCTCGGCGCCACAAATCATGCAGGATGTGGTGCCACAGACCTGAACATGCGCCACCGAGCCAACCGGCTGCAACTGGAACATGAAGTAGAACGAAGCCACCTCAAGCACGCGGATATAGGCCATGCCCAGCATGTCGGCCACGGATTCAATCGCAGGACGGCTCAGCCAGCCCTCTTGTTCCTGCGCCCGCCATAGCAGCGGGATGACCGCGCTGGCCTGACGGCCCTCGGGGTATTTGGTGATCTGCGCTTCGGCCCATTGCTGGTTGGCAGCGGTAAAGGCAAAGCTATCGGGTTGTTCGGGGTGAAGACGGCGGAGCATTAGCGGTCAATTTCTCCAAATACGACGTCCATGGTTCCGATGATGGCGGCAACGTCGGCCAGTTGGTGGCCTTTGGCGACGTGGTCCATGGCTTGCAGGTGCAGGAAGCCCGGCGCGCGCAGTTTGGCGCGGTAGGGTTTGTTGGTGCCGTCGGCGACCAGATAGACGCCGAACTCGCCCTTGGGGGCTTCGACGGCGGCATAAACCTCGCCTGCCGGGACGTGGAAGCCTTCGGTGTACAGTTTGAAGTGATGGATCAGGCTTTCCATCGAGGTCTTCATATCCGAGCGTTTCGGCGGAGTGATCTTGCCACGGGCCAGAACGTCACCGGGGCAGTCGCGGATTTTGGCGATGGCCTGACGGATGATCAGCAACGACTGGCGCATCTCTTCCATCCGCACCAGATAGCGGTCGTAGCAGTCGCCATTCTTGCCGACGGGAATCTGGAATTCGAACTCGTCATAGCATTCATAGGGCTGCGCGCGGCGCAGGTCCCAAGCCAGCCCCGATCCGCGCACCATCACGCCCGAGAAGCCGTATTTCTGAATGTCATCTTCGGTCACGACACCAATATCGGCGTTGCGCTGTTTGAAGATGCGGTTTTCGGTCAGCAGGCCGTCAATATCATCCAGAACGGCGGGGAATTCGTGGCTCCACGCCTCGATATCGTCCAGCAATTCGGGCGGCAGGTCCTGATGCACACCACCGGGACGGAAATAGGCAGCGTGCAGGCGGGCACCACAAGCGCGCTCATAGAACACCATCAGCTTTTCACGCTCTTCAAAGCCCCAAAGCGGCGGGGTCAGCGCACCCACGTCCATCGCCTGCGTGGTCACGTTCAGCAGGTGGTTCAGGATGCGCCCAATCTCGGAATACAGAACCCGGATCAGAGAGCCCCTGCGCGGCACTTCCACACCGGTCAGTTTTTCGATGGCCAAACACCAGGCATGCTCCTGGTTCATCGGCGCCACGTAATCCAGACGGTCGAAATACGGCAGGTTTTGCAGATACGTCCGGCTTTCCATCAGCTTTTCGGTACCACGGTGCAGCAGGCCGATATGCGGGTCGCAGCGCTCGACGATCTCACCGTCCAGCTCAAGCACAAGACGCAAAACCCCGTGCGCCGCAGGGTGTTGCGGGCCGAAGTTGATGTTGAAGTTGCGGATCTTCTGTTCTCCGCTCAGCGCGTCCGTGCTGCCGTCATCGTATCTTGAGCCGTCCATCAACGCCCTCGTTTCTTCTTCGCTTCGGCCCGAACCCGGACCTTTTCGGCCTCAGCCGCCTTGGCTGCGGCCCCTGCAAGCAAGACGCCCAAAGCGCCCAAAATGATAAGTTCGCCCATCATGTCAGCGTCGCTCCATCTCTTGCAGCTTCATCGCCATCATCCACAGAAGGACAATCACGACCGGAGAGATGATGCATGCAAACGCCCAGTTCTTGTTGATCCCGAAATGCGGCAGCAGCTTGAGCATCGGTACGACCGTTGCAACTACCAGTACAATCCAGATCAGGAACTCAAACATGATGGCTACTCCTGTTTTTCATCCCCTGGCAGAATGTAGTTGGCACCTTCCCACGGGGACATGAAATCGAATTGCCGGTATTCCTGCACCAGGCTGACCGGCTCATAGACCACGCGCTTCTGCGCCTCGTCATACCGGACCTCAGTATAACCTGTAGTCGGGAAATCCTTGCGCAGCGGATAACCACGGAAGCCATAGTCGGTCAGGATGCGCCGCAAGTCCGGGTGGCCCGAGAACAGGATGCCGAACATGTCAAACACCTCACGCTCGAACCAATTGGCCGAGGGGTGAACGTCAACGATCGAGGGCACCATGTCTTCTTCGCGGATCGAGACCCGCAGGCGGATGCGCTGATTCTGGTACATCGACAGGAAGTGATAAACCACGTCGAACCGCTTGGCCCGTTCGGGGTAGTCCACGCCGGTAATATCCACCAGAGTCGAAAACTTGCAGTTCTGATCGGATTTCAGAAATTCGACGAATTCAACAAGGTTCGACGGGGCGACATCGACGTTTAGCTCATCATGGGTTACGTCCCAAGACAGAACGCAATCAGCCCGCTTCAGTTCCAGCTGCGCGCCAAGTTCTTTGAGTGCTTCGCTCATCAGCTCTCTCCTCAGCGTACGATGGTGCCGGTGCGGCGGATTTTGCGTTGCAGCTGCATCAAACCGTACAGCAGAGCCTCAGCGGTCGGAGGGCAGCCGGGCACGTAGATATCCACGGGAACGATGCGGTCACAGCCGCGCACGACGGAATAGGAATAGTGGTAATAGCCACCGCCATTCGCACAGGAGCCCATCGAGATCACATAACGCGGCTCGGGCATCTGGTCGTAAACCTTGCGCAGCGCGGGGGCCATCTTGTTGGTCAGCGTGCCCGCCACGATCATCACGTCCGACTGACGTGGGGAGGCGCGCGGCGCAATGCCAAACCGTTCCGCGTCGTAACGCGGCATCGAGGTGTGCATCATTTCAACTGCGCAGCAGGCCAGACCAAAGGTCATCCAGTGCAGCGAACCGGTACGCGCCCAGTTGATGATGTCCTCGGACGAGGTCAGCAGAAAGCCTTTGTCCTGAAGCTCGGCATTCAGGGCCTGGGTGGCGACTTCCTTATCGACGCCAGCGGTGTTTGCGCCCGTCATCACTCCCATTCCAAGGCCCCTTTCTTCCATTCATAGGCAAAGCCGATGGTCAGAACGCCCAGAAACACCATCATGGACCAGAAGCCCACATCGCTGATGTCTTTGAAGCCGACGGCCCATGGGAACAGGAATGCTATTTCCAGGTCGAAGATGATGAAGAGAATCGAGACCAGATAGAATCGGACGTCGAATTTCATTCGCGCATCGTCAAAGGCGTTGAAGCCACATTCATATGCGCTGACCTTTTCGGGGTCGGGATTGCGAACTGCCAGAACCACAGCCGCTAGAATCAGGACGATTCCAAGGCCTACAGCAACGGCCAGAAACACCAAGATCGGGAGATATTCCCGCAACAGGTCTTCCACGAATAGCTCCTTTCCTGCGCAACCCTATCCCGGGGCGCCGTCAATTGGCGTGTTGACTGGACATTCTCTATCCGCGCAGGGTCAGAGGGTCAACCGAACACAAACGCGCAGGAACTTAATATTCCACTTGCCTATGCCCGTGGAAAACTAAGAGTTTTAGCGAATCCTCTGTTGATGTGTTGTGCGCTAAACCTGAGTATTCCAGGCAGGTTTTCGTTTGCCGAAAAAGGCGCTGATCCCTTCACGCGCTTCCTCGGTTTCCCACCGCTCCACCAGCGCTCGGATCGTCCGGTCGATTACCGCGTCATCGATGGTCGGCCCCAGTGCCTGAACCAACCCCTTGGCCGAGGCCACGGCCCCCGGCGCACAAGACAAGTAGGGTACAACTTCTGCCTCGACCGCCTCGGTAAGATCTGCAGCCGGAACAGTCTTAGCAAGCAACCCAAGCTCAACGGCTTCGGCGGCCTCGAACACGCGCGCCGACATGAAAACGCGCCGCGCTCGGGCTTCGCCCATCCGCGCGATGACATAGGGGCCAATAGTCGCCGGGATCAAACCCAGTTTGGTTTCGGTCAGTGCCATCTTTATACCGTCTGCACCAATCGCAACATCACAGACGGCTGCGAGACCTACACCGCCGCCAAATGCGTTGCCCTGCAGAGCACCGATCAGCGGCTTTGTCATCGTGTTCAACGCCTGCAACATTTCAGCCAGTTTGCGCGCCTCGGAAAACCGTGTTTCAGGGTCGGCGGCCATCTGGTCTTGCATCCATCCCAAATCGCCACCGGCGCAGAAACTCTTACCCGCGCCGGTCAGCACGACTACACGCACGGATTTGTCCGCACCTAGTTGATGGGCCGCTTGTGTCAGTTCAGAGATCATTTGGGCCGACATCGCGTTGTGCTTTTCGGCGCGCTCTAATGTCAGCGTGACCACACCGCGCACATCGGCGTTGACCGAAATCGTTTCAAACATACCGCCCCCTCAAGTTGACCGCATGGAACGCGCCATCTGCGCTGCCTCGTCCAAAACCGCATGATCCAAACCGGTCTCATAGCCCAACCGTCCCAAATGGGCCGCGACGGCTTCGGTCGCGACATTCCCCGCCGCTCCGGGCGCGTAGGGACAGCCACCCAAGCCACCAACAGCTGTATCGAAATTGCGCACGCCCAGCGCCAACGCCGCGTCGATATTGTCGATGGCCCGCCCATTGGTGTCGTGAAAATGCCCCGCCAGCCTGGTCACAGGAACGCGTTCACGAACAGCCAGTAGTATATGTGCAATGGTATCCGGCGTGCCCTGCCCAACCGTGTCGCCCAGAGACACCTCGTAGCAGCCTAGCGCGAACAACCGGTCGGCGACTTCGGCGACCTTCTCGGGTGCGGTCGGGCCGTCATAGGGGCAATCGGTCACGCACGAGACGTAGCCACGCACCGGTAGATCTATATGCCGAGCGGCCTCAAGGATCGGAGTGAACCGTTCAATGGATTCGGCAATCGTGGCGTTGATATTGGCCTTTGAAAACCCTTCTGAGGCCGAAGCAAACACCGCGATCTCGTCCGCCTTGGCCGCCAGGGCATCGTCGTAACCGCGCATATTCGGTGTGAGCGCGGCATAGCGCACCCCGTCGACCCGGTTGATACCGGCCAACACTTCTGCGCTGCCTGACATCTGTGGAACCCATTTGGGCGAAACGAAGCTGGCCACCTCGATCCGGTTGAACCCGGCACGGCTAAGGCAATCGACCAATGCCACTTTCTCGGACACCGGAATTTCGCGCTGTTCGTTCTGCAAGCCGTCCCGCGGCCCCACCTCGAAGATCTCAACCCGATCACCCATACTCGTGCTCCTCCCGGCATAGCCTTGTTTTCTTAACGGATGACCTGACTGTGCCACGCAATGCACCGCGCGGATAGATCACTCCTCCTCCAACCGAACCAGAGCAGCCCCAGCCTCGACCTGTGCGCCGTCTTCGACCAACACTTCGGCGACAACGCCATCGCGGGCTGCAAGCAAAGAGTGCTCCATCTTCATCGCCTCCAGAATGGCCAGCCGGTCTCCCTCTTGTACGGTCTGACCCACCTGAGCGAAAACGGCTTTCACCAGTCCGGGCATCGGGGCGTCGATCACATTGGTATCCCCGGTCGCGCTGGCATCGCGATCCAAAGGATCAATAATGTCAAATGCCAGGCCGTAGCTTTCGAACACAGTAATCCGCGCACCCGCAATAATAACGCGCGGCATCGCGGCCCCGTCGATAGACCAACCCTCAGCGGCTCGTTCTGCAATGATGGTTTCCTCACCGATCTGCCATATCTGACGATTCGGGCCTTCAACCTGCACGTCCAGATCACAGACCTCACCGGCTTTTAACTGGACAGCTCGATGCAGCGGTGCCCACAGGGAAAACCCTGTGTCGCCGCTGGTTTCAACCAGCCCCAGCGCGGTCATGGCAGCAGCCACACAGTCTGTTGAGGACACAGGAGCCACCTGCGTCAGCCTCTCAAGATCCCGCCCGATCAGCCCGGTATCCACATCGCCCACCGCAAAGCCCTGATGCCGCGTAAGCGCCCCAAGAAACGCAAGGTTGGTAACGGTGCCCGCAACCTCAGTCCGCTTCAGCGCTCGGTGCAACTGTTCCAGCGCAACTGCGCGAGTGGGTCCATGTACGATGACCTTGGCTATCATCGGATCATACCATGGGCTGATCGTATCGCCCGCGCGCACGCCACTGTCGGCGCGACAAGAGGATGGAAACTGCAAATGCGTCAGGGTGCCTGTGGCGGGTAGAAAACCCTTGGGAACGTCTTCGGCATACAGCCGGGCCTCGAACGCGTGGCCTGTGATAGACAGGTCGTCTTGCTTTTTCGGCAGTGGCTCACCCGAGGCGACCCGCAATTGCCATTCAACCAGATCAACACCGGTGATTGCTTCGGTCACCGGATGTTCAACCTGCAACCGAGTGTTCATCTCCATGAACCAGAACCGATCCGACCGCAACCCCTCTGAAGCATCGACAATGAACTCGACGGTTCCCGCGCCCTTGTAGCCGATGGCCTCGGCCGCGCGGACGCCCGCCTGCCCCATGGCCTCGCGCATCTCGGGCGTCATGTCGGGGGCCGGAGCCTCTTCGATCACCTTCTGGTGACGCCGCTGCAATGAGCAATCTCGTTCAAACAGATGCACCGCGTGAGTGCCGTCGCCGAATACCTGAACCTCGATATGGCGGGGCTTTGCGACGAATTTCTCGACCAGTACGGCGTCATTGCCAAAGGCGGTGCGGGCCTCACCACGGGCACTGTCCAACGCGGCTGAGAAATCTTCGGGCTTTTCGACCAGGCGCATACCCTTTCCGCCGCCGCCCGCGACGGCCTTGATCAGAACAGGGTAGCCGATGGTGTCAGCAGCCCCGGCCAGATGCTCTGGGTCCTGATTGTCGCCATGATAGCCGGGCACGACGGGCACACCCGCCTGCTCCATCACTACCTTGGCCGCATCCTTGAGTCCCATCTGGCGGATCGCATCTGCCGACGGGCCGATAAAGGTCAGGTCGGCTGCCTCGACCGCATCCACAAAATCGGGGTTTTCGGACAGAAAGCCATAGCCGGGATGGATCGCCTGAGCGCCGGTGTCCAAAGCGGCCTGAATGATCACATCGCCTTTCAGGTAACTCTCTGCTGGGGCCGCCCCGCCGATATGCACGGCCTGATCCGCCATCTGCACATGCTTGGCTGTAGCATCGGCATCCGAATAAACCGCAACACAGGCCACACCCATCTTCTGCGCCGATTCAATCACACGACAGGCAATCTCACCCCGGTTGGCAATCAGGATTTTGTTGAACATGTCTTACACCTCAACCGCCAGAACTTCGACCAATCGAAACCGTTCGCACACCAGCTCCATCTCAGGATCAAAACCGCCGTTTCGCTCAAAATATCGGCGATGATCGTTGCGCCATTCTTCCAGCGTTTCATTCTCGCCTTCAGCAAGCGCAAAATCTTCGGTCATGTCGCAAAATCGACAGGTCGAGACCTCAACCGTTTCGGTTATCAAAGCTGGACGACCATCCCATTCCAATGCGATGTCTCGCCGCCCGACAACGGGCATCTCAGGGCTGCCTTCTGGATAGTCCCGCAGCGCACCACAAGTTGCCGTTTTCTTGCCTGATCGGACCAAATCCAACAATTCCGCGCTCATCTCGAAGCTATCACCAAATTTGAAGGTTTGCGCATCGGGGTAACGGGCCAATACATCTTGGATTGTCACGCTCATCACATCCTGAACACGCCGAAACGTGTCTCCTCAATCGGGGCGTTCAGAGCTGCACTTAGCGACAAGGACAGCACGTCACGGCTTTTGCGTGGGTCGATTATGCCGTCATCCCACAACCGCGCCGAAGCATAAAGCGGATGCGATTGCTCTTCGAACATCTCCAACGTGGGGCGTTTGAACTCGGCCTCTTCCTCGGCAGACCAAGTGCCGCCCTGCCGCTCGATTCCGTCGCGTTTCACGGTGGCCAGAACGCCCGCCGCCTGCTCGCCACCCATCACCGAAATCCGCGAGTTCGGCCAGGTCCACAGGAACCTTGGCTGATAGGCCCGGCCTGCCATGCCGTAATTTCCCGCCCCAAACGACCCGCCGACCAGCATTGTGATTTTTGGTACCGAAGTCGTCGCGACCGCTGTAACCATCTTGGCCCCATGACGGGCGATGCCTTCGTTTTCGTATTTACGGCCCACCATGAACCCGGTGATGTTTTGCAAAAAGACCAATGGGATGCGGCGCTGAGAACACAGCTCAACAAAATGCGCGCCCTTCTGGGCGGCCTCGGAAAACAGCACGCCGTTGTTGGCAATGATCCCGACCGGGCAGCCTTTGACATGGGCGAAACCAGTCACCAGAGTTTCACCAAAGCGTGGCTTGAATTCGTCGAACCGAGAACCGTCGACCAATCGCGCGATGACCTCTCGGATGTCATAGGGTGTGCGCAGATCGGCAGGGACCACGCCGAGAATTTCCTCGGGATCATATGCCGGGTCTTCGGGATTGGCCCAATCGACCGTTTGCGGTTTGCGCAGGTTCAGCGACCCCACCGCCCGGCGCGCCAAGGCCAGCGCGTGGGCGTCATCCTCGGCCAGATAATCCGCCACGCCAGACAGGCGCGTGTGAACGTCGCCGCCGCCCAAATCCTCGGCCGTGACAATCTCACCCGTCGCGGCTTTGACCAGAGGCGGCCCGGCAAGAAAGATCGTGCCCTGCTCTTTCACGATTATGGTCACATCCGACATCGCAGGCACATAGGCCCCGCCCGCCGTGCACGAGCCCATCACCACAGCAATCTGAGGGACGCCCTTCGCGCTCATCCGCGCCTGATTATAGAAGATACGGCCAAAGTGGTCGCGGTCGGGGAAGACCTCATCCTGATTGGGCAGGTTCGCGCCGCCGCTATCGACCAGATAGATGCAGGGCAAATGGTTTTCCTCGGCAATCTCCTGCGCGCGGAGGTGTTTTTTAACGGTCATCGGATAATAGGTGCCGCCCTTCACGGTGGCGTCGTTGCAGACCACCATAACCTCCTGCCCCTGTACCCGGCCAATGCCCGCGATCACCCCGGCACAGGGCGCGGCGTCGCCATACATCCCGTGCGCCGCCGTCGCGCCTATTTCCAGAAACGGAGACCCCGGGTCCAGCAGGTTCGCCACCCGACGACGCGGCAGCATCTTGCCCCGCGATTCATGCCGCGCGCGGGATTTCTCACCCCCACCCATCCGAGCGGCTTCGGCAGCTACGGAGATTTGGGCAAGTGCGTCGAGATGAGCCGCGCGGTTTGACTTGAAGCCCTCGGAGGCGGGCATGGCTTTGGATGTGAGTTTCATTCCATCTTTCCCAAGTCGCGCAACTCGACGGCGCGTTCAGCGGTTTCTGTCAGCATGCAATTTGCGGCAACGATCGTTCGTATCGTCCCACCGGACCAGATGCTGTACGCCAACGCGCACTCTGCGTCCCGAAAACTGATCCAGGCTCGCTGTGCGTTTTGTAATTTATCCGACAGTGCCGGGTTTTGTTCAGCGAGTTCGGTGCGGCGAAGCTGATATTGCTCATTCAGAAAGCCGTCCCAAACTTGGGTTTCAGCCTGAATGCACTGGGCTATTCCAATGGTTGTATCGTTCCCTGGTGCAGTTTGGCAGGCGCCCGCAGCTTTCCCCAGACACGCCGAAAGGCCGCCGCCTGACTGAGCTTGCGTGAAACACCATTGAATATACGCCTGATCCACCCAAGGATTTTGGGCAGACACAAATGACGGAAACAGCATTGCTGCAATAGCCAGCCGCATCATTGAACCAACTCCCTTGCCGCCCGCGCCTTCAATTCCTTACGGATCACCTTACCTGTTACCGTCATTGGGAGATCCTCCAGAAAGGACACCTCACGCGGATAGGAGTAATGCGCCAGACGGTCCTTGACCCAATCCTGCAACTCACGCTCCGCCGCCTCAGCCCCCGGTTTCAATACCACATAGGCCTTCACGATCTCGGTTCGAAGTGGGTCAGGCTTGCCGACTACACCGACCGTCGCCACCGATGGGTGGGTCAGCAGGCAATCCTCGATCTCGGCTGGACCAATGCGGTATCCGGCTGAGGTGATCACGTCATCATCGCGACCGACAAAACGCAGATAATCACCCTCCCACACGCCGCGGTCGCCAGTGATCAGCCAATCGCCGCGGAACTTTTCAGCGGTCGCCTCGGGGCGGTTCCAGTATTCCAGCAGCATCGAGGCCGAACCGCGCCGGATGGCGACGTCGCCCTCCTCGCTGATCGGGTTGCCGCTTTCGTCGATCACCGCGACCTCATGCCCAGGAACCGGTTTCCCGATGCAACCGGGCTGCACCGGAAAATCCTCGGCGCAGGAGGACACGACCATGTTGCATTCGGTCTGGCCGTAGAATTCGTTGATCGTCAAGCCAAACGCCTTTTGCCCCCAGGCCAGCATTTCGGCCCCCAATGGCTCACCCCCCGACGCGACCGAGCGCAGTCCGGGAATCACCTGATCTACCGCCTTCAGCATCCGCAGAGCCGTAGGCGGGAAGAACACGTTCCGCACTCCGCCCCGTGCGATTACATCGGCACAGGCCTCTGGCGTGAATTTCTCCAACCGCGCTGCAACCACCGGGATGCCCAGCGCCAGCCCTGGCATCAGCACATCGAACAGCCCGCCGATCCACGCCCAGTCAGCGGGGGTCCAAAGGCAGTCGCCCTCGCGCAGGTGGTTATGACTGATCGAAACACCGGGCAGATGGCCGGTCAGAACCCGGTGCCCATGCAGCGCCCCTTTTGGGCTTCCGGTAGTGCCCGAGGTGTAGATCAACACCGCCGGGTCTTCTGGCCCGGTGTCGGCGAAAGGCAGCGGATCATCCGACGGCGCGATCTGATCAGCCAACACCGGCTGGGCAAGATCCCCTAACAACGTTGCGCCTTCAGCATCGGTCAGCACCAGCTGCGTACCCGCATCCCCTGCGCGTGAGGCCAAAGCGTCCCGCTTGAATAGTTTGAACAGTGGTACCGAGATTGCTCCGAGCTTCCAAATCGCCAGATGCGCCGCCGCGCACCAGGGTGATTGGCTCAATAGCACACCCACGCGATCCCCAGTTTGCACCTTTGGCTGCAGCGCACGCGCGATGCCGTCCGTCATACGCGTCAACTGACCAAATGTGACGGTCTCGCTCCGCTCATTAGTCAGGTCAAAGATGGCGACGCTATCGGTAGGATGCGCAAGGCACTGCTGCGCCATGTTGAGCCTGTTCGGAATCGCCCAGCCTCCGTCTTTCTGCATACCCGGTATGCGCCTATCGGGACACATGGTGATAACCCCTTGTTTTCATGAATCTATCCGCGCTCCGACAGCTGAACATCTTCATAGGGGTTTGATACAGATCAGAGTTCCCAACGGCCTTGTTCTGCAAAACCGGATCATCAACAAATCCAAAGGCCATAAAATGACCAAAACACTCGCCGCTTTGACACTCTCTACCGCGCTTGTCGCGCTTGCCGCCCCTGCAATGGCCCAGAATCAAGGTGACTGGACTCTTGGTATCGGTGTCGGCTATCTCGACCCGAAATCCGACAACGGAACCCTCGCTGGGCTGGATGCCGATGTGGATTCCGACACCCGTCCGATCTTCACCGCCGAGTACTTCATCCGTGACAACCTGGGTATCGAACTGCTCGCCGCTACGCCGTTCAGCCATGATGTCACTCTGGGTGGTAGCATCGATGCCGGCAAAGTCGACCAGTTGCCGCCCACATTGTCGTTGAACTATCACTTCCCGACCAACAGCGCGTGGAAGCCTTATGTCGGCGCCGGTATCAACTACACCATCTTCTTTGACGAACAGTCCGATCTGGGCGACCTCGAACTGGACAATTCGGTCGGCATCGCATTCCAGGCCGGTCTGGACTACATGGTTACCGAGAAAGGCGCCGTACGTCTGAACGTGCGCTGGTTTGACATCGATTCCGACGTCAAGCTGGACGGAACCAAGATCGGCACAGCCGAAATCGATCCCTGGCTGGTCGGCGTATCCTACGTCCATCGCTTCTGATCCCTTTCAAAGCACGCCCCGCCACCACTTGGCGGGGTGTATTTTCTCAGACCATTTCGTTCATTAATTCCCGCCCGATCAGCATCCGGCGGATTTCGCTGGTGCCAGCGCCGATCTCCATCAGCTTGGCGTCTCGGAAAATCCGACTGACTGCAGAATCTGACAAAAACCCAGCCCCGCCCATCGCCTGCACCGCCTGATGCGCCTGCGTCATTGCCTGCTCTGAGGCATAAAGACAGCACGCCGCCGCGTCCTGCCGCGTCACGTCGCCCCGATCGCAAGCCTTGGCAACCTCATACACATAAGCCCGAGCTGAGTTCATCGCTGTGTACATGTCGGCGATTTTGCCCTGCATCAGTTGGAAACTGCCAATAGGTTTGCCGAATTGCTTGCGCTCGGCCAGATAGGGCATGATCTCGTCCAGACAGGCAGCCATGATCCCGGTGCCGATCCCGGCCAGAACGACGCGTTCGTAATCCAGACCGGACATCAGAACTGCGACGCCCTTTCCCTCTTCGCCCAAAACGTTTTCGAAGGGCACTTCGACATCCTCAAAGATCAACTCGGCAGTGTTCGACCCGCGCATCCCCAGCTTGTCGAAATGCGGTGAGGCCGAGAAGCCCTTCATCTCTTTCTCGATCAGAAAAGCCGTAATGCCTTTCGACCCCGCATCTGGATCGGTCTTGGCATAAACAACCAGCGTATCTGCATCTGGGCCATTGGTGATCCAGTACTTGCTGCCGTTCAACCGGTAGTGATCGTTACGCTTTTCCGCTCGCAGCTTCATCGACACTACGTCTGACCCAGCCGAGGCCTCGGACATTGCCAACGCGCCCACATGCTCCCCCGAGATCAGCCGCGGTAAGTACTTCGCCTTTTGCTCATCGGATCCGTTCAGCTTGATCTGGTTAACGCACAGGTTGGAATGCGCCCCGTAGGATAATGAGACAGAGGCTGACGCCCGCGCAACCTCTTCCACGGCGACGGTGTGCGCCAGATATGACATCTCTGCCCCACCATATTCTTCTGGCACCGTGATCCCCAGCAGCCCCAGATCACCCATCTCTTTCCACAACTCGTTGGGAAAGGCGTTGGATTTATCCACTTCGGCCGCCATTGGCTTGACCCGCTCCTGCGCCCAGCGATGCACCACCTCACGCAGGGCATTCACATCCTCACCCAGATCGAACTGCATGGTAGCCGTGAACATATTGCGACCTCCCCGTCGAATTAATGAACATTTGTTCAATAACTAGGTAGCAGCGAATCCTGTGCGGGTCAATGACAAGGCGCACGTAAAGAAAATGCCGCCATTCAGAGGGCGGCACTCTACAGTTATGGCGTGCGCCAAAGGCGCACTCAATTGGATCACGATTGGAATACTGCCCCGACCTCTGACCGGATGATGCGCGCAATCAGACGGCAATCCTCCAGTGAGAATGTCAGTGGTACGCGCATATCCATCACACCAGCAAGAATGCGATCACTGGAAGGTAAAGGTTCGCTATCCGCATAGCGCCAACTGTCATAGCGCGAGGTGAACCCGGTCGGCTCGGCGCCACCGAACCACTTCAACTCGACACCGCGCGCGGCGCATCGGCGAATGACGTCGGCAATCCGCTCAGGCGACCAATCGAGCAGCAGGAACTGGATCGAAGACCCGACATAGGTTTCGTCCTCTGGCCGCTCTACGATTGTCAGGCCGGGGGTGTCCCTCAGCCCGGCCTCGATCTCGTCATAACGCTCATTCCAGCGCTGTACCTGACGATCCAAGTCGCGCAACTGCGGGCGCAGGATGGCCGCGCGCAGGTTGTCCATTCGCCCGGACACATTGGGCGTGGTGTATTTGATTTTTTCAAACACTTCAGAGCCCGGCGCGGCAAGGTGACGTTCATAAAGCATATAGGACCCCGACAGCATCGTGGCTTTGGCCGCCAGTTCCTCGTCATCGGTGATTAGCAACCCACCCTCACCTGAATTGACGTGCTTGTAGGTCTGGCAAGAGTAGCACCCGATCGCCCCCTGACGCCCCGACAGCTGTCCGCGCCACGCGGCCCCCATCGTGTGGGCGCAATCTTCGATCACCGTGACACCGGCGGCATCACACATCTGCATCAGCCGATCCATATCGCACAAGTGCCCGCGCATATGGCTTAGCATCAGCACGCGCGCCCGATCCAACTTGGTTTCCAACTCGTCCAGATCAATCGTCAGGTTTTCGGTCACGCCCACAAAAACCGGCTTTGCCCCGACCGAGGCAATCGCCCCCGGCACCGGCGCAAGTGTAAAGGCATTTGTCAGCACCGGATCGCCGGGCTGCACGCCCACCGCCCGCAATGCGGTCGCCAAAGCGTACCCGCCGGAAGACACTGCCAGGCAGTATTTTGCGCCCATCTGCGCCGCGAATTCCTGCTCGAGCAATGCAGTTTCACCCAATTCGCCGGGCGCCACGTTGTATCGATGTAGGCGACCGTGGCGAAGAACGGCCATAGCGGCCTCAATCGCCTCTTCAGGAATGGGTTCCTGCTGTGTGAAACTGCCAGTGAATGTCTCGGTCATAGACGCGTCCCGGTTCTGCAAGGGGTTCTGGTCAAGAGATCACGCCGCCGCACCGATAAGTCCAGTGACCATTTCCGGCAGATCGTCGAAATGATGCAACAAGGCTTCAGGTTCCAAAGCGGCCATATCATCACCCGACGGACCAAAAGTCACAAGCACCGAGGGCACACCCGCCGCCCGCGCCGTGTTGCGGTCAGTGTCAGAGTCGCCGATCAAAACGCACAGATCCGGATGCCCTCCGGCCCGACGCGCGGCCTCGCGCAGTGGTTCCGGGTCTGGTTTGCGCACCGGCAGCGTGTCCGCCCCGACCAGAGAGGCAAACTGATCGCGGACCCCCATCTGGGTCAGCAACTGATGCGCCAACGCTTCGGGTTTATTGGTACAGATCCCAACGCCATAACCAGCAGCCCGTAGCCCCTCGACCGCTTCAAGCGCGCCGGGATAGAACTGCGTGTGAATATCGATGGCTTGCGAATACGCCTCGAGCAGAGTCGGGTAATAGGCGAGGACGGTCTCTTCATCATATGCTCCGACCCGCTTCAGACCGTGGGTCAACATCATCCGCCCACCGCGCAACGCAACAGCCGCATCCTGCCCGTGAACCAGCACGTCACCATGCCCCATCTGGCGGAAACAGTGGTTCGCAGCGGCCAGAAGATCACCCGATGTATCGGCCAGCGTTCCATCCAGATCAAAGATAACTGTGCGCATCTCGCCTCCTGCTTCGGCGGGTTATTGCCGTGTCGTGTTGCAAACGGCAATCTAGTTTGATCCCAGAACCGCTTGCGCCTTTGCCCTCAGCGGATAAAACGGACCGCAACAAAACACAAAGAGAAATCGTTTTCATGAGCACCGCCCTTGTCATCCTTGCCGCTGGAAAAGGCACCAGGATGAAATCGGATCTTCCCAAGGTTCTGCATCCTATCGCCCATACCCCAATGCTGGTTCACGCCATGCGCGCAGCCGCGAGCCTGTCGCCGGAACGCACTGTGATCGTGGCCGGACACGGGGCCGAAGCCGTCGAAAAAGCCGCAACTGCCGAAGACGAATCCGCAATTGTTGTCCGTCAAGAAGAACAACTGGGCACAGCTCATGCGGTTGCGCAAGCACGCCAAGCGCTGGAAGGCTTCACGGGCAACGTTATCGTCCTGTATGGTGATACACCCTTTATCGAACCCGATACGCTGCAGCGTATGGTCGATGCCCGCGCCTCGCATGATCTGGTGATGCTGGGCTTCGACATCGCCGAGCTTCAGCCGCGTTACGGCCGTCTGATCATGGATGGAGATCGGCTGGTTGAAATCGTAGAATACAAAGACGCCTCCGAGGAGCAACGCGCTATTCGTTTCACCAATAGTGGTCTTCTTGCCTGCGACGCTTCGCTGTTGTTCGACCTGATTGATCAGGTGAGCAACAAAAACGCATCGGGTGAATACTATCTGACCGAAATCGTGGCCATCGCCAATGCACGTGGACTGTCAGCAACGGCTATCAAATGCGTCGAATCCGAAACGCTGGGCGTCGATTCCCGTTCTGATCTGGCGGCAGCAGATGCCGAGTTTCAGGCCCGCGCCCGTGCCGAATTGTTGGACCTGGGCGTCACGCTGATGGCTCCCGATACGGTCTATTTGGCCGCCGATACCATCATCGGGCGTGACACCATGATTGAACCCAACGTTGTCTTCGGACCCGGTGTCACTGTCGAAAGCGGAGCGACAATCCGGGCGTTCTCGCATCTGGAAGGTTGCCATGTCAGTCGCGGCGCAATTGTCGGACCATACGCGCGCCTGCGCCCCGGTGCCGAGCTGGCAGAAAACACCCGCATCGGAAATTTTGTCGAGCTCAAAAATGCCGAGATCGCCGAAGGCGCCAAGGTCAATCACCTCAGCTATATCGGTGACGCTTCGGTGGGTGCCGCGACTAATATCGGCGCGGGCACGATCACTTGTAACTATGACGGCGTAATGAAGCATCGCACCACAATTGGTGAGAAAGTCTTTATTGGCTCAAATACCATGCTGGTGGCCCCTGTTTCGCTGGGCGATGGTGCGATGACTGCAACCGGGACCGTGGTCACACGAGACGTGGAACCCGATGCTCTGGCCGTGGCCCGTGCAAAGCAGGAAAACAAGCCAAACTATGCCCGCAAATTGTTTGAAATGTTGAAGGCGAAGAAGGCTCGCCGCGATAAAGGGAATTAGATCATGTGTGGTATTGTCGGTGTTTTGGGACAACACGAAGCCGCCCCAATTTTGGTTGAAGCCCTTAAGCGGCTGGAATATCGCGGCTATGACAGCGCTGGTATTGCGACGATAGACAAAGGCACGTTGGGACGTCGTAGGGCGGTGGGAAAGCTGGTCAACCTCAGCGATATGCTGGTGCACAACCCTCTGCCCGGCAAATCCGGAATTGGTCACACCCGCTGGGCCACCCATGGCGCCCCCACAGTAACCAACGCCCACCCGCACAAAGCCGGACCTGTGGCCGTTGTTCACAATGGCATCGTTGAGAACTACCGCGAGTTGCGGGCCGAACTTGCACAGCATGGCGTCGATTTCTCAACTGAAACGGATACCGAAACGGTAGCATTGCTGACCGAACACTATCTGAAAACCGGTCTTTCGCCGGTCGAGGCTGCGTTCAAAACCATTGACAGGCTGCACGGCGCCTTTGCATTGGCCTTTCTGTTCGATGGCGAGGATGATCTGATCGTGGCCGCCCGCAAGGGTTCCCCTCTGGCGATTGGGCACGGGGATGGAGAGATGTATGTGGGGTCGGACGCGATTGCGCTGGCCCCTTTGACCGACCGCATCACCTATCTTGAGGAAGGTGACCGGGCCGTACTGACCCGCACGTCACTGGAAATCCGCAACGAAGCCGGAGAGCTTGCCAACCGTGAAACGCGGCAGATCAAACTGGACATGACACGCGCGGACAAGGCAGGCCACAAACATTACATGGCAAAGGAAATTGCCGAACAACCTACAGTCGTGGCCGAAGCAATCCGGTCTTACCTGCCGACAGGCAGCGACCGGATCGCCCTGCCAGAAGAGCTGGATTTTTCCAAGCTGGACCGCCTGACCATGGTGGCTTGCGGAACTGCATTTTATGCTTGCCTGACCGCGAAATACTGGTTCGAGCAACTGGCGCAAATCCCTGTTGAGGTCGATATCGCCAGCGAGTTCCGCTATCGCGAGCCTCCGATCCCAAGCCGCACTGCTGCCTTGTTTGTCAGCCAGTCGGGTGAAACTGCTGACACTCTGGCCGCCCTGCGATACTGCGAAGGCAAAGCGGACAAGATCGTTTCTGTCGTCAATGTCCCCGAAAGTTCGATTGCGCGGGAAAGTGATATCGCCCTGCCAATTCACGCGGGTGTCGAAATCGGGGTGGCCTCGACGAAGGCGTTCACCTGTCAGCTGAGTGTGCTGCTGATGTTGGCGCTCAAGGCTGCTGCTGACCGGGGAACCCTGACCGAGGAAGAACTGGCTGACCACGCGGCAGCGTTGCGCGGTCTGCCATCGATCCTGAATACGGCGCTTGATCAGAACCGCGCTATCAAAAAAGCAGCTCAGCGCTTGTCCGAGGCTCGCGATGTCCTGTTTCTTGGCCGCGGCCTGATGTATCCATTGGCAATGGAAGGCGCCTTGAAGCTCAAGGAAATCAGCTACATCCACGCCGAAGGTTATGCGTCTGGGGAGTTGAAGCACGGTCCCATTGCCTTGATCGACAAGCATATGCCAGTTGTCGTGATGGCCCCGCGCGATGCGGTGTTCGACAAAACCGTGTCGAACATGCAAGAGGTCATGGCGCGCAAAGGCAAGGTTATTCTGGTCTCAGATGACGCCGGTATCGCCGAGGCGAATGATGGCGTCTGGAACACCATTCGTATGCCACATGTGCATACAAACCTTGCGCCCATCCTGTATTCAATACCAGCGCAGTTGCTGGCCTATCACACCGCCGTTGCCAAAGGCACAGATGTGGACCAGCCACGCAACTTGGCGAAGTCCGTCACGGTGGAGTGAAACATGGCCAAGCAATTCCCGGAATTGGACGCTACTCAACAAAAGTTCATCGTAGAACAGCACATGTTTTTCGTTGGCACAGCGGGGCCTGACGGGCGGGTGAATATCTCGCCCAAGGGAATGGATTCGCTGCGCGTTCTAGGACCCAACCGTATTGCTTGGATGAACCTGACCGGCAGCGGCAATGAAACCGCAGGGCATTTGCTGGAAACCAATCGCATGACGCTGATGTGGTGTTCCTTCACCACCCGCCCGATGATCCTGCGTACATACGGGTCAGCCCACACCTTGCATGTGGGTGACAAAGGTTGGGATGAACTTGCCGATTTATTCCCCAACCATCGCAGCGCGCGGCAGATTTATGATCTGCAGATTGATCTGGTCCAGACGTCCTGCGGTTATGCCGTTCCGTTCATGGAGTACCAATCGGATCGCGACACGATGCAGAAATGGGTAGACGGCAAGTCAGACGATGACATCCGCGCCTATTGGGTGGAAAAGAACCACCAGACCATCGACGGCAAGCCAACGCGCACCGCTGATTAGTGCAATGCTGGACACCTATCTCGATCAGATCAAAGCACATGCTGACCCCGAGCGCGCAGGGCAGATGGCCGCCTACCACAAGGTTGAGCGCCCCTATCTGGGCGTCGGCAACCCCGTCCTGAACGATCTGACCAAGGCCTGGCGTCAGGAACTGGACGTACCCTCGCGCGTGGAGCTTGCAGATGCTCTGTGGCAGAGTAACGTCCACGAGGGTCGCTTGGCCGCCGCGAAACTGCTGACGCAGGCGCGCATTCGTCCTGATGAGGCGGTTTGGGAATTGCTGCAAGGCTGGCTGCCCGACTTCGATGCATGGGCCGTGGCCGATCACGCCTGTATGGCGATGCAGAAACGCCTTTCAACCGACCCAACCCGGCTGGACCAAGTGGAAAGCTGGACAACCTCAGACCATATGTGGACCCGCCGCGCGGCTTTGGTCGCCACTCTGCCCTGGACCAAGCAGAACCATCCCAAACCTGATGATCTGGCACGACGAGACCGTATCCTCGAATGGGCCGCTGGCTACGTGCCTGACCGGGACTGGTTCATACAGAAGGCCATCGCCTGGTGGCTGCGTGAACTGTCAAAGCACGACGCCCCAAGGGTGACCGCATTTCTGGGCGCGCATGGCGACGCCATGAAACCCTTTGCCCGCCGCGAAGCCGGAAAATACCTGAAAAATCAGTTCGAATAGACCTCAAGTTCGACCAGTTCGTCGAACGGCAGCAATAACGCCCGCATCGCGTCCAGAGACAACCGGCTGCCCCCGCTCTCTGGTCCCGGCGCGGGCACCAAAGTGATGTAGGCCTGCGCCCCGGTTCTGGGCACGACGACGCGACCGGTGAACTCCGTGTCAACCAACGGAGTTTCCAGCCAGCGACCCGGCGTGGTCGGATCACCCAATGCGGCAATTGTCGTCTTTGCGCCGACCCAACTGGCCGCGGTGGCAGACACAGGTTCCGGCTCGAATACTTCTTCCGTAACAATCTCTTCTTGCTCGGGAGCGGAGTCGCTTCCCCCGAAAACGCGGTCCGTCGTCGACCGAACCGCGTCACACCCCGCAACCAGCGTGCACAAAGCAATAAGCGTATATCTCATGCCGACAGCCTATCCCTCTGTGTGCATCTGTACCAGCGCAAAGGAAAGTTCGCCCTTGTCGCGGGCAGGTCTCGGCTTTACCTATGTCGCATGACCGCTCCTCTTATCGATCCTTTCGCGCGTGCGATTACCTATCTCCGCGTCTCCGTCACGGACCGCTGCGATTTCCGCTGTGTTTACTGCATGTCGGAAGACATGAAGTTCTTGCCCAAGAAAGACCTGCTGACGCTGGAAGAACTTGACCGCATGTGCTCGACCTTCGTGAAGATGGGGGTTGAAAAGCTGCGTATAACCGGTGGTGAACCACTGGTGCGCCGCAATATCATGACGTTTTTCAACAGCATGACCCGGCATCTGGAAAGCGGAGCGTTAAAAGAGCTGACGCTGACCACCAACGGTTCGCAACTGCATCGCTTTGCCGACGATCTTTATGCCGCAGGTGTGCGTCGAGTAAATATCTCGCTGGATACGCTGGACGAGGACAAGTTCGCCCAGATCACCCGTTGGGGCCGCCTTAAACAAGTTTTGAACGGAATCGACGCGGCACAGAAGGCCGGGCTACGGATCAAGATCAATGCGGTGGCCCTTAAAGGCTTCAACGAGGTTGAGCTGCCCACCATCACGAAATGGTGCGCTGAACGTGATATGGACCTGACCTGGATCGAGGTTATGCCGATGGGCGATATCGGCAACGAGGATCGTTTGGATCAGTACTGGTCGCTGAAAGACGTGCGCAAGGAATACGAAAACCACTATACTGTCACCGATCTGGCCGAGCGAACCGGTGGGCCTGCCCGCTATGTCCGGCTTGAAGACACCGGGCAAAAGATAGGCTTCATTACGCCGCTGTCCCATAATTTCTGCGAAAGCTGCAACCGCGTGCGCCTGACTTGCACCGGCGAGCTTTACATGTGCCTCGGTCAGGAAGATATGGCCGACCTGCGTGCCCCTCTGCGCGATCACCCCGATACCGAGCAACCACTTGAAGAGGCCATCCGCGCGGCGATCAACCTTAAACCCAAGGGCCACGATTTCGACTATTCCCGCCAGGCGGTCGACGGCAAAATGAGCCGTCACATGAGCCATACAGGCGGCTGAAATGCCGGATCAAACTGGTCGACCGACGCTGCTGTATCACCTGTATTGCGGCTTCACTTCGCTTGCGAGCCCTTTGGTCTGGCGCACAGTTCGCAACAAGTTGCAGGCCGCAGATGTACCCAAAAAGCGTCAGCAGGAACGCCTGGGTCACGCCAGCCTTCCCCGCCCAGACGGGCGGCTTGTTTGGTTCCACGCCGCCAGCGTAGGTGAAACCCTTTCGGTCATCAGCCTGATCAAACGGCTGGGTGAACGTCTGCCGCAAGCCGAGTTTCTGATCACCTCCGGCACGCCCACCTCAGCGGCGCTGATCGAAAAACGTATGCCGCCGCGATCTCGTCACCAATACCCGCCACTGGATACTGCTGGTCCCGTGCGACGCTTTCTGGACCACTGGCAACCGGATGCAGGTATCTTCGTCGAAAGCGAGATCTGGCCCCGCCTGATCGTCGAAAGCGCCACCCGAGGGGTTCCTCTGGCGCTGCTGAATGCCCGCCTGTCGGATAAATCCGTCGAAGGCTGGAAAAAACGCCCGCATACGGCTCAGTTTATTCTGGACCATTTCCGTCTGTTCCTGACCCAGAACGACAAAACCGCCCAAAACCTAATCACGATTGGCGCATCCGCTGACCGAGTGCAACCGGGTACGAATCTGAAGGCGATGTCTGAACCCTTGCCTGTGGATCAGGCCACCCTTTCGGACATCTGCACACAGATCGGGGACCGCCCCGTATGGATCGCCAGCTCGACCCATGCAGGCGAAGAAGAAACGGTTCTGGCCGCCCATGCCAAATTGCTCGAACTCTGGCCTGATCTGCTTTTGCTCCTGATCCCGCGCCACCCGGAACGTCGCGACGAGGTGTCCTCGCTGATAACAAAGGCCGGGCAAACTGCGGCGGTTCGTTCGAATGGCGATCAAATCACCGACCAAACGCAGGTCTATATTGCCGACACATTGGGTGAAACCGGCACATGGTACGCGCTCTGCCCCATCGTGTTCCTAGGGGGATCACTAATAGAAATCGGCGGCCACAACCCGTTTGAACCGGCTCAAGCCGGTGCTGCGGTCATAACCGGCCCGGGCTACTTCAACTTCGCCGAAACCTTCGCGCCATTGATCGAAACCGGTGGAGCGCGACAAGTTCAAACCGCCCCCGAACTGGCAGATGCTGTCGCAGCCTGGCGAACCGATCAATCCGCGTTGGATACGGCACGCGCCGCAGCGAAATCCTGCGTCAACATCCAGCAATCGGCACTGGATACGATCGTCGAAACGCTTTGCACCGAACTCAGCTTGGCGCACAGGGATCCATCTTCATCTGGCTAAAAATACCTCGGGGGTGCGGGGGCAGAGCCCCCGCCCTGTCCACTAAGCCGCAGGCATCCGTTGTTCAACAATCTCAGCCCACCAGCTGCACCCGGCCGGAATGGCCTCATCGTTGAAATTGTATTCAGGATGATGCACCGCCGCCGTATCGCCATTGCCAACCAGAATATACGCCCCGGGCCGTTCTTCGAGCATAAAGGCAAAGTCCTCGCCCCCCATAATCAAGGGCGCTTCGTCACAGCTTCCTGCCACTGACCGCGCAACATCTGCGGCAAAATCGGTCTGCTCATCGCTGTTCACCATCACCGGATAGCCTCGGTAATAGGTCACCTCAACAGCACCGCCAAATGTCGCGGCAACGCCATTGCAGATCTCTTTGATACGCTTTTCCGCCAGATCCCGCATCTCTGTGCTCATCGTGCGGACAGTGCCTTTGAGTTGCACAGTCTGCGGGATCACGTTGAATGCCGTCGATGAGGTTTCAAAAGACGTCACCGAAACCACGACCTGATCTACAGGATCAGCGTTGCGCGCAGCCACCGTTTGCAACGCAAGAACCGCCTGCGCCGCCATCACGGTCGTATCCACCGTTTCATGCGGTTTGGCCGCGTGACCACCTTTGCCCTCGAACGAGATGTCGAACTGATCAGTCGCCGCAAAAAACGCGCCGGGACGAATGGCAAAGCTGCCCACGGGACGACCGGGCCAGTTGTGCATGCCATACACTTCCTGAATCCCCCATCGCTCCATCATGCCGTCTTCGCACATCTCACGGCCGCCGCCGCCTCCCTCTTCTGCGGGTTGGAAGATCACTACAACCGTGCCGTCGAAGTTCCGCGTTTCCGAAAGGTATTTTGCCGCCCCTAACAGCATCGCCGTGTGCCCGTCATGACCACAGGCATGCATCGCACCGTCTGTCTTCGAGGCATAGTCCAGCCCCGTCGCTTCGTGGATCGGCAGCGCGTCCATATCCGCCCGCAGGCCGATCACCTTACCGCCGGTATCCTCCTTGCCCTTGATCACCCCGACAACCCCGGTACGACCAATGCCGGTCACAACCTCATCGCAGCCGAACTCCTTCAGTTTTTCCGCGACCAAAGCGCTGGTGCGATGGGTTTCAAACAGAATTTCGGGGTTTTCGTGAATGTCACGCCGCCACTCAGTGATTTCACCCTGCAACTCGGCAAAACGGTTTTTGATCGGCATAGTTTTCTCCCATCTTATTCTCTTGGCCGGGGGGCTGCCCCCAAGACATGGTAGTACGTTTAGTTCAAAGGGGCGGGCCTAAGCGCGCCAGACAGCACGACGATCAGGACGGCCAAAGGCAGCAAAGCAGCGAACGCCAATCTCAATGTAAGCATCTCGGCGAGAAACCCAATAAGCGGCGGACCAATCAGCAGCCCTCCGTAGCCCAGTGTCGCCACGCTGGCGATGGCCTGACCGGGCGGCACATGCGGATCACTGGCTGCCCGACTGAAGGCAAGCGGCATGATCACCGCATAGCCGACACCCATCATGGCAAAACCCGCCAGCGCCAGTCCCGCTTCGGCAGCCGAAACCACTGTGAACACACCCAATGCCGCGCATATTCCCCCGAACCGAGCTGTCGCAACGGGGCCAAACCGAGCAATGACAAAGCCGCCCGCCAGACGGAACGCCACCATTGTCACAGAAAACACCGCATATCCCAGCGCGGCAACGCTTTCAGCGGCGCCGGTCACATCACGCAGGAAGATCGCGCTCCAATCCGCAACCGCCCCTTCCCCAAGCGCGCCACAAAGCGCCGTAAACCCAACTAGGATCAGCGCGCCGGACGGCAGGGCAAACACGGCACCACCCTTGGAAGCGGCTGTGCGCGAGGTCCATTGCACCCACGACAAGGCAAGCGCCAAGGCCACCACGACGCCTCCGGCCAGCAAAAAGTGCTGCATTACCGTCAGACCTATCTGTACCGCCCCAAACCCGCTGAGCGCGCCCAAACCGGCCCCGAGGCTCCACATCGCGTGGAACGAGGACATGACAGGCTTGTCATAGGCCTGCTCGACCTCAGCAGCCCAAGCGTTCATGGCAACGTCCATTGACCCGTGAAAGGCGCCGAATACGAACAGGAAAGCCGCCAATGCCCAAAACCCGTCGGCCACGGCCAACAATATCAGAGATAGCGTGTAGAGCACGGCGATGACCCGTGTAATTGTCACCGCTCCGAAACGGTCAGTCAGCCGCCCTGTGACCGGGAAAGAACAGACTGCCCCCGCTGCCATGAACAGCAGCCCATAGCCCAAAGCTTCGTGCGACAGGTCCAACCTATCCCGCACCGCTGGAATGCGCGATGCCCAGATGCCGAACAACGCACCATTCAGGATGAACATGGCAGAAACGGCCCGCCAAGCAGCCAACAATCCAATCACCGGGAATCCTTCGCAGAATGCGTCAAACGCTTCTGTTCTACTGCCTGCACACCAATTGGCAAATGCTGATCATTCCAGCCGCTTGCGGATTTGGCGGATTGCAAACCAAACCAACAGGACAACTGGGATTGTCACAGCAGCAGTCAGCATGCCTTTGCTGATCCCGGCCTTTGTCAGCGGATAAAGAAGATAGCTGACCAGCGAGACGGCGTAGTAGCTGATTGCAACCACTGACAACCCCTCGACCGTATGTTGCAAGCGCAGGGCCAGATCGGCGCGACGATCCATGCTTTCCAGCAACGCCTGATTCTGCGCACTGCGCTCCACATCTACGCGCGTCCGCAACAATTCCCCGGCGCGAATGGCCCGGTCAGATAGTGCCTGCAGACGGCGCTCGGTCGATTTCACAGTGCGAATGGCCGGGTCATAGCGGCGCATCATGAAATCCGCAAAACTCTGACCGCCCTGAAACCGTTCTTCGCGCAAGACCTCAATCCTCTGGTTTACGATAGCCTCATAAGCCCCTGTCGCGCCAAAGCGAAAAGAACATTGGGCCGAGAGGGTCTCAAGCTCGGTTGAGGTAGACAACAAATCGGGCAGCAGCTCGTCCGGGTGGGCCGAGTTGTCGGTCATCTGCCCCATCAGTTCGGTCAGTTTGCCGTCCAGCTCACCAATCCTGGGGGTCAGTTGCTTGACACGGGCAAAGCCCAGCATCGACATGGCCTTGTATGTTTCGATCTCGCACAGACGTTGGATAATGCGCCCTGTCCTGCGCCGCCCGGTGCCCTCTGAGACAAACAGCGCGAACCGCATATGCCCGGCAGGGTCAATGCGAAAATCGCTGGCGCAAACCGCAGAATCGTCCAGCACACGGGCCACTGCAAGGCTTTCAGGCTCGAACCAATTCAGCAAAGACGCTTTAACTGCATCATCCTCCTGACGCTCGACCACACGGATCATGGCCGAGGTGATCCGCTGCCCCGGGCTGGACATCAGCCAATCGGGTGGGAAAACCTCAAAATCAGCCGGGTTGAAGGGTCGGTCGCTGACGTTTTGCGTGATCGCGGTATAGGCGACGAATTCAGTATGCTGTTCCCATTTCAGCCAATGCCGCCCGATCTGACCAGCGTAATGAGTGGCATTAGGTTGCGGATGCTGCGCCCCGTGGCGATCCAGCAAGTCGATCAGATGCGCCAAATCCTCTCCCCGATCCCGCGCCACAGCAGCCACAGGCTTTTTGATCGCCAGAAAAACCACTGTGCAAGGCGTCGTTGCAACCGGGAACGGGCGCGCGTGCAGTTCATTGGCCAGCGCGTAGCGCAGCGGGTGGTCGTCGATGGGCGTCATAAAGGGCTCCGTTTGGTCCGGGGCACTATACGACACAACGGCCATACATCAATTCGCATTTTATTTCATACACTTACAGGGATACAACGGTATACATGTCCGCTATCTTATTGATTTGGTTGCCACAGCTCGATGGGATTGCCTTCGGGATCGTGAATGCGGGCAAATTTCCCGACTTCACTGTCCCATTCAGCGCGGGTTTCAACCTGAATCCCGGCGGCTTCCAGCTGTACGGTCAGGGCCGCCAGATCATCAACACGGAAGTTGATCATCCACTGTTGATCTGCGCGCCCAAAGTATTCAGTCTCTCGTTCAAATGGCGCAAAGACCGTGTACCCTTCGCGCTGCTTCCAAGGAACGGGGTCATAGTGATTAACGCCCAGATGTTCCTCGTACCAAGCGCTTAATGCTTCGGGGTTTCGAGCGCGGAAGAACACGCCACCTATGCCGTTTACTTTCTCCATCGGTCACCTCCTGCACCAACAGAATACCTTAAAACGAAAAAAGGCGCCCGGTTTGGGCGCCTTCAGTTTCTGTTTTTGTTGTGATCAATCGATCATAGGCAAGAGTTTATCGAGCGACTGTTTGGCGTCGCCGTAGAACATGCGGGTGTTTTCTTTGAAAAACAGCGGGTTTTCGATGCCCGAATAGCCGGTGCCCTGACCGCGCTTGGACACGAAGACCTGCTTGGCCTTCCAGCATTCCAGAACCGGCATGCCGGCGATGGGGCTATTGGGGTCTTCCTGTGCCGCAGGGTTCACGATGTCGTTCGAGCCGATGACGATGGCCACGTCTGTCTCGGGGAAGTCGTCGTTGATCTCGTCCATTTCCAGAACGATGTCATACGGCACCTTCGCCTCGGCCAGCAGCACATTCATATGTCCCGGCAGACGGCCCGCAACCGGGTGGATCGCAAAGCGGACCTCTTTGCCCTTGGCGCGCAGCTTGCGGACCAACTCGGACACAGATTGCTGCGCCTGCGCCACGGCCATGCCGTAGCCTGGGATGATGATGACACTGTCGGCGTCGTTCAGAGCAGCCGCAACACCATCGGCGTCGATGGCCACCTGCTCGCCCTCGACCTCCATCTGCGGACCCGAGGTGCCGCCAAAGCCGCCCAGGATCACGCTGACAAAGTGCCGGTTCATCGCCTTACACATGATGTAGGACAGGATCGCACCGGACGAGCCCACAAGCGCGCCGACCACAATCAGCAGGTCGTTGCCAAGGCTGAAGCCAATGGCCGCCGCCGCCCAGCCGGAATAGCTGTTCAGCATCGACACAACCACCGGCATGTCGGCGCCGCCGATGCCCATGATCAGGTGATAGCCGATGAACAGCGCCGCCAGCGTCATCAGGATCAGCGGGAAGAAACCGCCCGTGCTGGTGTACCAGATCAGACAGATCAGCGAGAGACCCGCCGCCGCCGCATTCAGCGCATGACCGCCGGGCAGTTTGGTGGCTGCAGACGTCACTTTACCCGCCAGCTTGCCATAGGCCACGACCGACCCGGTAAAGGTGATCGCACCGATGAAGATGCCCAGGAACAGTTCCACATGCAGGATCGCCAGCTCAGCCGCCGTCTTCTTGGCGATCAGCTTGGCAAACGCGCCCAGATCGGACAGGTCCGCCTGAGACGCGCTGTCGGCAATTGCCATGACCTGCGCCACGTTGCCGATCTCAAAATGCGCGTTGAAGCCCACGAATACCGCCGCCAGACCGACCAGCGAGTGCATCGCGGCCACCAGTTGCGGCATCTCGGTCATCTGGACGCGCTGCGCCACGTATTGACCGATCAGACCGCCGCCGATGATCAGCAGCAGCGATAGTAGCCACAGGCCCGAGCCCGGACCAACCAGCGTGGCAAAGACCGCCAGCGCCATACCGACGATGCCATACCAGACCGCGCGCTTGGCGCTTTCCTGGTTCGACAGACCGCCGAGCGAAAGGATGAACAGAACAGCCGCGACAACATAAGCGGCAGTGGTGAAGCCAAATTCCATGTGCCCGGCCTCCTTAAGATTTCTGGAACATGGCAAGCATGCGCCGGGTTACGAGGAAGCCGCCGAAGATGTTGATCCCGGCCATGAAGACAGACAGCGCCGCCAGCAGGATGACCAGGAACGATCCCGATCCGATCTGCATCAAGGCACCGACAATAATGATCGACGAGATCGCGTTGGTGATCGCCATCAGCGGTGTGTGCAGGCTGTGCGAGACATTCCAGATCACCTGGAAGCCTACAAAAATGGCCAGCACGAAGACAATGAAGTGCTGCATGAAGCTGGCCGGAGCGATCAGCCCCACCAGCAGCATCAGCGCGCCGCCCACACCCAGCAGGGTGAACTGCTGCTTGGTCTGCGCCTTGAAGGCCGCAACCTCTTGCGCCTTTTTCTCTTCCGGGGTCAGCTCTTTGACCTCGGGTTTTTTCTGCGCCGCAATCGCCTGCACCTTGGGTGGTGGCGGTGGGAAGGTGATCTCGCCCTCATGGGTCACGGTCGCGCCGCGGATCACGTCATCTTCCATGTCGTGATTGATCTGACCGTCCTTCTCGGGCGTCAGGTCAGTCATCATGTGACGGATGTTGGTCGCGTACAGAGATGAGGATTGCGCCGCCATCCGGCTGGGGAAGTCGGTATAGCCGATGATGGTTACGCCGTTGTCGGTCACGACCTTCTCATCCGGCACCGTGCCTTCGACGTTGCCGCCCCGCTCAGCCGCGAGGTCAACAATGACCGAGCCCGGCTTCATCGCCTTGACCATATCCTCCAGCCACAGCTTGGGTGCCGGACGGTTGGGGATCAGGGCGGTGGTGATGACGATATCCATCTCGGGCGCCAGCTCACGGAACTTGGCCAGCTGCGCGTTGCGGAATTCCTCCGACTGTACCGAGGCATAGCCGCCCGTGGCCGCGCCATCCTGCTGTTCCTCTTCAAAGTCCAGATAGACGAACTCGGCCCCCATGGATTCGACCTGCTCAGCCACTTCCGGGCGCACGTCGAACGCGTAAGTAATCGCGCCCAGCGAAGTCGACGTCCCGATCGCCGCCAGACCGGCCACACCGGCACCAACGATCAGCACCTTGGCGGGCGGCACTTTACCGGCTGCCGTCACCTGACCTGTGAAAAAGCGGCCAAAGTTATTCCCGGCCTCAATCACCGCGCGATACCCGGCGATGTTTGCCATCGAGGACAGAGCGTCCATCTTCTGCGCACGGGAAATCCGCGGCACCATTTCCATGGCGATCACATTCGCGCCCTTGGATTTGGCCAGCTCCATCCCTTCCTCGTTGGCGGCTGGGTTGAAGAAGGAAATCAGCGTCTTGCCCTTGGTCAGACGCTTCAGCTCAGCCTCGGTCGGAATGCGCACCTTGGCGATGATGTCGGCCGATTTCCACAGCGAGGCCGCGGTCTTCACAACCTCAACGCCCACGGCCTCATACGCCGCATCCGAGAAACCAGCAGCTTGACCCGCCCCCTTCTCAATCAGGCACTCATAGCCCAGTTTCTGCAACTGAACAGCAGAGTCCGGCGTCATCGCAACCCGGTTCTCACCGTCCAATATCTCCTTCGGTGTGCCTAGTTTCACTGGCGGTCCCCCTAGTTCTCACTCAATTCGAGTGCTGGTCGGTTATGTTTGTTAAACAAAGATGTATCTTGCGCAACTTTATTTCGCAAGCGCAGCATTTGTCATGTGCTGTCATTGGTTTGCCCCCTTAAACCCACCTGCGGGTTTTACGTTCATAACGGGCGAAATCGGCGCGGAATGTGCGGCGCAGGCGGTCTTCTTCCGGCAGGATAAACCGGCGTTCCAATACCCATACGAAGACCGGAACCAAAACCAGAGACAGCACCGCATCGAACCGCAATATCAGACCGGCCAGAATCAGTACGTCGCCCACATAGATCGGGTTGCGGCTTCGTTTATAGATACCAGACTGCACCAGCGCCGAAGGTGTCTGACGCGGTATCACGGTCGTGTTGTTACGGCGAAATTCAACAATAGCCAGAAGGGCGATCAGAATTCCGCCTCCGATCAGAATACCGCTTAGCAGATCGGTGATTCCACTATCGAGTGACAGGCCAAACCCGTAGAACTGCGCCTGCAACCAAGCCAGTAAAATAAAGCCCGCAAGCCAAACAGGAGGGACATCGATCCAGCGCATAGACAGTCCTTACGGGTGACGTCACGTAAAGCACGTGTCGTTTCTGAGCGATGTCCTACCGCTTTCTGACCGGATTGGCAAAAGTTCAGGTTGTCGCATCAATGGACAGGCATAAATTGATCGGATAGGCCGAACCATATCCGTGACACATGACACAAGGTAATACGCCCCAGATGACTGACTTTGCCGCCACCAAATCCATGTTCGAATTGCCCGAAGGCGTTATTTACCTGCACGGCAATTCACTTGGCCCAATGCCGAAAACAGCAGGAGCGCGCGTTGACGGGATGTTGCAGGACGAGTGGGGCAAGATGCTAAGCACAAGCTGGAACGCGGCGGGATGGATGGCTCTGCCGACCGAGCTTGGCGACCGCATCGCGCGGTTGATTGGCGCCGAACCCGGCTGCGTCATGGTCGGCGATACACTTTCGATCAAGGTCTACCAGGCGCTCGCCTCGGCGCTGGAACTTAATTCCGGGCGCAGAGTGGTTTTGTCCGACAGCGGCAACTTCCCCTCGGACCTCTACATGGCAGACGGGTTGCTGCGCTCATTGGGGCCAGACTACGAACTGCGTGTTGTAGACCCCGAAGATGTCGCGGCGCATATCACCGAAGAGGTCGCGGTGCTGATGCTGACCGAGGTGGGTTATCAAACCGGTCGCCTGCATGACATGAAGGCGTTAACCGAGTTGGCGCATGCGAACGGAGTGGTCACGGTCTGGGATCTGGCCCACTCTGCCGGGGCTATCCCCGTGGACCTGTCCGGCTGCAACGCCGATTTCGCCGTGGGTTGCACGTATAAGTACCTCAACGGTGGTCCCGGTGCGCCCGCCTTTATCTATGTCGCGCCACGTCTGGCCAACCGTGTACGCCCCGCCCTGTCGGGCTGGCTGGGGCACGAGGCGCCCTTTGCCTTCGATCTGGACTATCGCCCCGGCAGCGGGATTGAAAGGATGCGGGTCGGCACCCCTCCGATCATCCAGATGACCGCACTTTCGGCGGCGATGGATATCTGGGACATGGCAGACATGGCAGATGTACGCGCCAAGTCCATTGAATTGACCGAATTATTCATCGCCCGAGTCGAAGCCACCTGCCCGGAGCTTGAACTGGCCAGCCCGCGTGACCCGAACAAGCGCGGCAGTCAGGTATCGTTCCGCTTTGCGGATGGGTACGCGGCCATGCAGGCGCTGACTGCGCGCGGCGTGATCGGAGATTTCCGCGCGCCCGATACCATGCGATTTGGCTTCGCGCCGCTTTACATCGACGAACAGGACGTTGAGCAAGCAGTAGGGATTCTGGCCGACATCATGGGCAACCGCCTTTGGGACGCACCGGAATACAAAGTTCGTCAGCGCGTTACCTGATCTCCAGTCCTGCGCCGATCAGGGCAGCAACCTGTGCGACCTGCTGCTCGTAAATCTCGGCCCCGGCACCGATCATCTTCAGCCCCTTGAGCATGGCCGTGATGGTCCGACCGGTCTCAGCCGCGTCCGCGAACAGACGAACCCGTCCGGCCTGCTCCTGCTGCGACAGCCAGTTGGTGTACAAGCCGGCCAGCTTCGCCTCTCCGTCCGCGACGATTTCTGCCGCCATGGACTTGGTGTTATCCAGCATCTCAAGCCCATGGGGAGAGGCCAGAATGTTCGCCATCCCCGCGGTCTGCGCCTGTATCGCACGGGTCAGAACCTCGGGCACCGAGCCCTGCGATGCCAGCGCTGCCGCCACTTCGCCGATTTTATCGGCGTAGTACATCTCGGTCAGCTTTCTGACGATCGCCTCTTTATTTTTGTAATGCAGATACACCGCTGGACGGGACATGCCTGCGCCGCGCGCGATGTCGTCCATCGAGGTCTTTTTGTATCCATAGGTAGAAAAGGCCTGAAAAGCTGAATTCAGGATGGCCTTTTGCCGTGAATCGTCAACTGCTTCCGTCATATCTGAACTGGTGACATTTTTTGTTCATTTTGTCAATTGACAGACTGACACTTTGCGCTAATTATGTCAGAAACCAGCCACAGCTAGATGAGGTGCGCCATGGCGACCGCCCTGAAGATCAACGGCAAACAACATCAGGTAGACCTGCCCGATGACGTCCCCCTGCTTTGGGTTCTGCGGGATGATGTTGGCCTGACCGGAACCAAATTCGGCTGCGGCGTGGCCGCCTGCGGGGCCTGCACCGTGCATATTGATGGCGAGGCCGTGCGATCCTGTCAGGTGGCGCTGTCGGATGTCTGGGGAGACGTGACCACCATTGAAGGGATTGGCTCGCCCGACGCAATGAACGCGCTGCAGCAGGCATGGGTCGATCATCAGGTGGCGCAGTGTGGTTATTGCCAGTCGGGTCAGATCATGCAGGCGGCGGCTTTGCTGGCGGAAAACCCCGCGCCATCAGACGCCGATATTGACGAGGCGATGCAAGGCAACCTGTGCCGCTGTGGCACCTATCCCCGCATTCGCGCCGCGATCCATGACGCGGCTGGCAAATTGAAGGAGGCGTAACTGATGGCTTCTGTTGGGAAAATCCTCCGCCGCACATTTCTGATCGGCTCCGCCGCGATCGTCGGCGGCGTGGCGTTCGGTGCCTATTACGTCAGCCGTCCTGCGGCGAACCCTCTGAAACCCACTGAGGGTCAGGCGGCGCTGAATCCATTTGTTCTGATCGACCAGAACGGCGTGACACTCTTTGCCCCCCGCGCCGAGATGGGGCAAGGCGTCAAAACCACCTGGGCTGCGTTGATTGCCGAGGAACTGGATGTGGATTTGGACCAGATCACCGTCCTGCACGGTCCGGCTGCGGCGGCTTATTATAACTCGGCCATGCTGGGGGAAGGGCTGCCCAACAAAGGCTATGACATTTCAGACTTCCAACACAATCTGGGTGAGGCGCTGGGTGTACTTGGCAAAGCGCTTAGCCTGCAGGTCACTGGCGGCTCGACATCCATGAAAGACGGGTTCGAGCGGATGCGTCAGGCCGGCGCCTCGGCCCGTGAAACGCTGAAACGCGCTGCGGCGAGCCGGTTGGACGTCGATCCGTCAGAGTTGAAAACCGCGTCCGGCCATGTCATCGCGCCGAATGGTGACAAGATCGCGTATACGGATCTGGCCGTAGATGCAGCCGGACTTGAACCAGTCGAGGTGCCGCTGCGCGATCCTTCCGAATGGCGTTATCTGGGCCAGACACAACCACGTCTTGATATGGTCGAGAAAGCAACCGGCACTGCCGCGTTCGGCGTCGACGTTCGCCTGCCCGGCATGAAATTTGCCGCTGTTCGGATGAACCCAAAGCTGGGCGGCGCGATGAACGGCTTTGACGACAGCACTGCAAAATCCATGCCCGGTGTTGAAAAGATCGTCGATCTGGGCACTGGCGTTGCGGTGATCGCCAACAACACCTGGCTCGCCAACCAAGCGGTCGAGGCCATTGATGTCGATTGGGGCGACGCGCCCTACCCGCCCGAAACGAATGGCATTTTCGCTAAGATTGCCGAAGCGTTTGACGACTCTCCGAATTCGACTATGCGCGACGAAGGTGATGTCAGCGTCACACCCGAGGGCGCATCCGAAATCACCGCCGAATACCAAGTGCCCTATCTGGCCCACGCGACGATGGAACCGATGAATGCCACCGCGCTGTATACCGGAGACGCATTGGAACTGTGGTGCGGCAACCAGGCCCCCACGCTGATCCGCTTCCGCGCGGCAAACACTGCAGGTCTGGATACTGAGGCGGTTCAAATTCACACCACTTATCTGGGCGGCGGTTTTGGACGTCGTGGGGAGTTGGACTTTGGCGAGATTGCCACCAAGGTTGCGATGGCGATGCCCGGCACTCCGGTCCAGACGACCTGGAGCCGCGAAGAGGATATGCGCCACGATTACTATCGCCCCGGCGCAATTGCCCGGATGCGCGGCGCGGTAAAGGACGGCAAAGCGGTGCTGATCGACGGCGCGGTTGCGGCGCAATCCTGTACGCAGCAAGCGGTGACGCGCTATACCGGCATGCCCGGAGGTGGCCCTGACAAGGTGCTGGTCGAAGGCTTTTTCAACCAACCGTACGCAGTCCCGAACTACCGGATGAGCGGCCACATCGCCAAACTTGACGTTCCGGTTGGCTTCTGGCGGTCGGTCGGCAACAGTCACAATGGGTTCTTCCATGAAACCTTCATGGATGAGATGGCCGATGCCGCCGGTCAGGACCCACTGGACTTCCGTTTGGAGTTGATGAGGAACGAACACGCGCCTTCGGCTGGTTGCCTGGAAGCGGTCAAGGAAATGTCGGGCTGGACGGGCCAGACCCCGAATGGCGTCGGACGTGGCATAGCCTTCACCTACAGCTTTGGCACTCCGGTCGCGCAGGTGATCGAAGTGGTCGACGAAGACGGCACTATCCGCATCAACAAGGCGTGGATTGCCTGTGACATGGGGCTGGCTTTGGACCCCGAAAACGTCAAGGCACAGATGTTCGGCGGCATGATGTACGGTCTGTCTGCGGCCTGCTTCGGCGAGATCACCTTTGCCGAAGGCGAGGTCGAACAGTACAATTTCCCCGACTACGACGCGATCCGCATGCACACCGCGCCAGAGGTTGAGGTTCGTGTATTGGAGACCAACCGCCACATGGGCGGCGCTGGAGAGCCCGGAACACCTCCGTCCATGCCCGCGCTTGGCAACGCATTGTTCGATCTAACCGGAGAACGTGCCCGCACCCTACCGCTGGTCAATCAGTTCAACCTGCTGATCTGATCGCGCTGCGCCGGCCCGATTCCCCCTCTTGCGGGCCGGCGCGAAATTCATGCTGTTTGCTGAATTAGTCCGGTATCCGACCCAGTAGCCCAGGCACGCACAGCTGCGCCGAACGCCTCGAATAGCGGGCGCGACACGGGGTCATTGATCGCATCCCATTCAGGGTGCCATTGTACCGACAGGGTAAATCCGGGCGCATCCTTGATATAGATCGCCTCGGGCGTGCCATCCGGCGCGTGGCCGTCTATGATCACGCGATCACCAACTGTTTTGATCCCCTGCCCGTGCAGAGTGTTGGTCATCACCTCTGGTGCCCCGAACAATTTGTGGAATACGCCACCTTCGTCCAATGTCACAACATGGCGCAGGGCAAACTTTTCTTCCAGCGTGCCATCCGGTGGCATGCGGTGGTTCATGCGCCCCGGCAGGTCTCGAATTTCGGGATAGAGCGTCCCGCCCATCGCCACGTTCACCTCTTGGAAACCGCGGCAGATGCCCATAAACGGCTGGCCCCGCTCGACGCAGGCCCGGACTAAAGGCAAGGTGATTGCATCCCGCGCCCGATCGAACTCACCATGGGCATCGGTGACGTCTTCGCCATATTCCTCGGGATGCACATTCGGGCGCCCACCTGTCAGCAGGAATCCGTCACAGACCTCCAGCAATTCGCCGACCGAAACAAAGCGGGGGTCTGAAGGGATCAAAAGCGGCAAGCAATGCGAAACATTGGAAACGGCGTCTGAATTCATCGTACCGCCCGCATGGGTCGGATATTCATCGTTCATAAGGTAAGAGTTGCCGATGATACCGACGACGGGTCGAGACATTCCGTGTTCCTTGCTGTTCTTGTGGTTAACAAGAAAGCTATCCGCAGCAAAAGGAACGTGCAACAGAACACGCCCTGCATGACAGCGCAAGGACGTGTTCAACCACGCACATTTCGTTCTTTAATTTCCGCCAAGCGTGGAACAGAGTTGCGCCCAACTCAATTTGTTCGGAAAATCTTCCCAGAAAGCGCTCAAAATCGCTGATCTATATCAGATCTCTCCGAACAGACCTGCCGATTCAATTCCGGTCATTCCAGCAATAGCATCGTTGTCCGACGTATCTCCGGTTACACCAACCGCGCCAATCACTGCGCCTTTGCGATCCCGCAATAGAATACCGCCCGGAACCGGAACAACCTGACCGCCATAGACGCCATTCACAGCGGCCATGAAATACGCCTGCGCCTCGGCCCGCTGCATCTGAGCGGTACCCGCCATGCCCAGCATGACCGACCCATAGGCTTTGCCATGCGCGATCGAGAACCGCCCGGGCGCGGCTCCATCCTCTCGCTCAAACGCGATGACGTGGCCACCAGCGTCCAGCACGACGACCGAAAGAGGTTTCAATTCCATCTCGCGCCCCTTCTCAAGGGTTTTGCGGATGATTGTGCGGGCTTTACGTAAGGTGACTGCCATATTGGGGTCTCTCGCTTCTAGGGATTAAAGGCTTGCTTTCAGTTCTAGACGGCGGGCGTGCAGAACCGGTTCGGTATAGCCCGAGGGCTGGATACGGCCCTTGAAAACCAATTCACAGGCCGCCTGAAACGCAATTCCGTCGAATCCCGGTGCCATCGGTGAATAGGATGGGTCGCCTTCGTTCTGACGGTCCACAACGGCGGCCATCTTCTGCATCGCCGTCATCACCTTTTCTTCGCTAACGACGTTGTGATGCAGCCAGTTGGCCAGCGCCTGCGACGAAATCCGACAGGTCGCCCGATCCTCCATCAATCCGATATCGTTGATGTCCGGCACTTTCGAGCACCCCACGCCCTGATCAACCCAGCGCACGACATAGCCCAGAATGCCTTGGGCGTTGTTTTCGATTTCACGTGTGATTTCGTCACCGCTCAGGTTGCGACCACCCAGCAGCGGGACGGTCAGAAGGTCCTCTAGCGTACCACGTGCGCCACCGGCGGCGATTTCGTCCTGACGGTCCAGCACGTTGACCTTGTGGTAATGCGTGGCATGCAGGGTCGCCGCGGTCGGCGACGGGACCCAGGCACAGGTCGCACCGGATTGAGGGTGGCCGATCTTAGCTTGCAACATATCGCCCATCTGATCGGGCATCGCCCACATGCCCTTACCAATCTGCGCCTTGCCCTTCAGGCCGCAAGCCAGGCCGATATCGACATTGCGATCCTCATACGCCGCAATCCACGGCGTATTCTTGATGTCGCCCTTGGGCAGCATCGGGCCAGCTTCCATCGAGGTATGAATCTCATCCCCCGTGCGGTCCAGGAACCCGGTATTGATAAAGGCCACACGCGATTTCGCGGCGCGGATGCATTCCTTGAGGTTCGCTGAGGTGCGGCGCTCTTCATCCATGATGCCCAGCTTCACGGTATTGCGCGGCAGGCCGAGGATGTCTTCGACCATGTCGAAAATCTCGACCGAGAAGGCGACCTCTTCCGGGCCGTGCATCTTGGGCTTGACCACATAGACCGAGCCTTCGACCGAGTTGCCACCCTCGCGCTTGAGGTCATGCATCGCGATGAGCGTGGTGCAGAGCGCGTCCATCAGGCCCTCACCGACCTCATTGCCATCACCATCCAGAACGGCAGGGTTGGTCATCAGGTGGCCAACGTTCCGCACCAGCATAAGCGAGCGGCCTTTCAGTGTGGCTTGCTGACCACTAGCAGTGGTGTATTCCAAGTCATCCGCCAGTTTGCGGGTGAAGGTCTTTTCACCCTTGGTGACCTCTTCGGTCAGGTCGCCTTTCATCAGGCCCAGCCAGTTTCCATAGGCGACGACCTTGTCGGCGGCATCCACACAGGCGACCGAGTCTTCGCAATCCATGATCGTAGACAGGGCCGATTCCAGCCGCACATCCGAGATGCCCGCAGGATCGGAAGAGCCGATATTGCTGCTCGGGTCGATCATGATCTGCACGTGCAGTCCGTTATTCTTCAACAGAACAAAGTCGGGTTTGTCCGCAGTTCCTCCGAAGCCCACGAATACTGCGGGATCAGCCAGAGCCGGAACCAACGCACCGCCTTCAACGCGCAGGTCGGCGACGTCTGCCCAGGACCCTTCGGCCAGCGGCGCGCAGTCGTCCAGAAAGGCCTTTGCCCAAGCAATCACGCGCTCGCCACGCTCGGCGCTAAATGCACCCGGTGGTGGCAGATCGCCCATCGCATCGGTGCCGTAAAGCGCATCATACAGGCTGCCCCAGCGCGCGTTGGCCGCGTTCAGCGCAAAGCGGGCGTTGGTGATAGGCACCACCAGCTGCGGGCCGGGGGTCAGCGCGATCTCGGGGTCGACATTGGCGGTTTCGATCTGAAACGCCTCGCCCTCTTCGACCAGATAACCAATATCCTTTAGGAAGGCTTTATAGGCGGTCGCGTCATGTACCTGACCTTTGCGCGCTACATGCCAGGCATCAATACGACTCTGAATGTCAGCACGTTTCGCCAAGAGCTCTTGATTCTTGGGGCCGAGCTCAGTCATCAAACGCGACAGGCCGGCCCAGAAGGTGTCAGGCGAAACTCCCGTTCCAGGCAGGGCTCGGTTCTCAATAAAATCCGACAGTTCAACGGAAATCTGCAAACCGTTCCGGGCGTTTCTGTTGCTCATCTTCGTCATCTCCTGCCATTGTGCGCCATTGTATACGCTCCAATTAATGCGAAAGTTTCCGATGCGCAACAACGGCGCTGGCATTTTGGTCAAAAAATATTACCAAATTGGCAATGGTCGTCCGTCGCCCTGACTTGCAGCCCCTCCCTGATACCCCTAACGTCGCCCCGAACACCAACCGATGCGAGGCCCAGATGCGCGACGCTGCCCCTACCACGATCTACCTGAAAGACTACTCGCCTTTTGGCTATCTGGTGGACAGCGTGCACCTGACCTTTGATCTGGCCGACCACGCCACCCGTGTCACTTCGCGCATTGCCTTTCGCCCGAACCCCGATGCCACGGATCATACGTTTTTCTTGCACGGAGAGGACCTCAACCTGATCCGCGCCGTCATTGACGGTGTCGAGATTACGCCTGACGTCACCGAAAAGGGGTTGACCGCACAAGTCCCCGATGCACCCTTTATCTGGGAGGCGGTTGTCGAGATTGACCCCGGCAACAACACCGCGCTTGAAGGGCTTTATATGTCGAACGGCATGTATTGCACCCAATGCGAGGCCGAAGGGTTCCGCAAGATCACCTATTACCCCGACCGTCCAGACGTGATGTCCACCTTCACCGTGCGTATCAACGGAGACCTTCCGGTACTGCTGTCCAACGGCAACCCCTCGGGCAAGGGCGACGGCTGGGCCGAATGGACGGACCCTTGGCCCAAACCCGCCTATCTGTTTGCGCTGGTCGCGGGCGACCTGATCCCCCATTCCGACTGCTTCACCACCATGTCCGGGCGCGACGTGGACCTGAACCTCTGGGTCCGCCCCGGCGATGAGGGCAAATGCGCATTTGGCATGGAAGCGTTGAAAAAGTCGATGAAATGGGACGAAGACGTCTATGGTCGTGAATACGATCTGGATGTGTTCAACATTGTGGCCGTTGACGATTTCAACATGGGTGCGATGGAGAATAAGGGGCTGAACATCTTCAACTCCTCAGCCGTTCTGGCCAGCCCTGAAACCTCGACCGATGCCAATTTCGAGCGGATCGAAGCGATTATTGCGCATGAGTATTTCCACAATTGGACCGGCAACCGCATCACCTGCCGCGACTGGTTCCAGCTTTGCCTGAAAGAAGGTTTAACGGTATTTCGCGATGCTCAGTTCACGTCCGACATGCGATCAGCTCCGGTCAAACGCATCCACGACGCCATCGACCTGCGCGCCCGGCAGTTCCCCGAGGATAACGGACCGCTCTCGCATCCCGTCCGGCCCGAGAGCTTTCAGGAAATCAACAATTTCTACACCGCAACTGTTTATGAAAAAGGCGCCGAGATCATCGGTATGCTCAAGCGACTGGTGGGTGATGAATCTTACGCTAAGGCGCTCGATCTGTATTTCGAGCGCCATGATGGACAGGCCTGCGCCATCGAAGATTGGATTAAAGTGTTCGAGGATACGACAGGCCGCGATCTGACCCAATTCAAGCGGTGGTACAGTCAGTCGGGCACGCCTCGTGTCACGGTCGGCGAAGACTGGCAGGACGGCACATACACCCTGACCCTGTCACAGCGCACCGAACCTACGCCTGGTCAGTCCGAGAAACTGCCGCAGGTGATCCCGGTTGCCGTCGGCCTGCTGGGACCAAACGGGGATGAGGTGCGCGCGACCGAGGTTTTGGAACTGACCGAGTCCGAACAGAGCTTTGAGTTTACCGGGTTGGCTGCCAAACCTGTTGCCTCAATCCTGCGGGATTTCTCGGCTCCGATCATTCTTGAGCGCGACCAAACCGACGCTGAACGCGCATTCCTTCTGGCCCACGATACCGACCCGTTTAACCGCTGGCAGGCGGGACGGTCTTTGGCGCAAGACACGCTGTTGCGGATGATCCGTGAAGACATCGCTCCCGGCTCAGACTATCTGGACGGTATTCTGGCGGTGCTGCGCGATACGGAATTGGATCCGGCTTATCGGTCGCTGATGCTGGGCCTGCCGACTCAATCCGAACTTGCCGCAGCCTTGTTTGATGACGGAGACACACCTGATCCAATGGCAATCTGGACCGCAGTTGAAACTCTGCGACAAGCCACGGCACAACACGTACAGGACTTGCTGCCCAGATTGCATAGTGATGCTCTGATTGAAGCTCCGTTCAATCCAGATGCTGAGCAGGCCGGAAAACGCGCCCTTGGTAGTGCGGCGTTGTCGCTGACTTCGCGGCTGGATAGCGGCGCGAAAGCGGCCGAGGAATATGCCTCCGCCGACAATATGACCCTGCAACTGACCGCGCTGTCCTGCCTGTTGCGCGCAGGGAAAGGGCAAGCAGAACTGGCCGCCTTTTACAACCAGTGGCAGCATGATCGCCTGGTGATGGACAAATGGTTCGCTTTGCAAGTCTCGATGGCTGCCCCTGATGCCACAGCGGACACTGCCCGCGACCTGACAGAGCACGCTGATTTCAATTGGAAAAACCCAAACCGATTCCGCGCTGTGATGGGTGCGCTGGCAATGAACCATGCTGGTTTCCATCGTGCGGATGGTGCCGGATACGCATTGCTGGCGGATTGGCTGATCAAACTCGACCCTGTGAACCCGCAAACCACGGCGCGGATGTGTTCGGCCTTCCAGACATGGAAGCGCTATGACACCGACCGCCGAGACCTGATCCGTGACCAGCTGAACCGGATCGCTGAAACTCCAATCCTTTCCCGTGACACCACGGAAATGGTCTCTCGCATTATCGGCGCATGACTCCATACAGTTTTACGCGCAACAATCGGACCCCGCGCGCAGTTTTGATATTGATGTGCGTTTATGCATCTCTGATTGCGCTGATGATCCTGTTTGATGCGGCTTGGTGGTTGGTGGGTCTGCTAGGGTTGGCCACAGTTCCAGCAGTTTGGGACATCGTGAATGGTTCCCAGGCGGGCATGTCCCTGGATCAGGACGAAATACGATGGTTCTCGGGCAACCGCGAAGGTCAGGTCGCCCTGTCCGACATAGACTACGTTCGCCTGGACACACGGTGGGACTTTTCGGTGCGCGCTTCACTGGTGCTGACGTCTGGCAAGCGGATACGATTGCCGGATGAATCGACGCCGCATCACCGGGATTTAGAGGTCGTTTTTCAAAAGGCGGCGCTTAGGATCGAGCGCCATCATTTTCGTATATTCTGAAACAATCCGCCTCGCTACAGTCTATAGCTGCCCAAATCACCCCCAAATCCCCATGGAAAGCTTGAGTTTGAGGGGGTTTTTGGTAAAGTTTTTGTCACTGCCACCTGTCTGTTACGGTTTCGAGTTCTGCCATGTTTCGGTTTTTCAAGGCGCATCACGCCCATTCTCCTTTGATCCCTCAACAATCCGCGCAGGAAATGTGCGCCTCTGATTGCCCTGTTGCTGCGGCGATGCCAGATAGTGGGCAGCTGAACATTCCCGTTGCGAGTACGCGGGACGAAGAATTGGCTGCGCACGACATTATTGAAAAAGGTCGTGGGTTGGTCCGGCAGGATAGATGGTCGGAACTGTCTCGACAAATGCGCGAAGCTGACGAGGCACGCGCGACTGCACCAGATGGTACACCGATCGCGGATTTGTTGGCCTTTGGTGCCCGATCCGATGTTGTACTGGCGGTCGAGCATGCCCTGACGGATTACAACGCCTTGAGTGAATACGATCTGCTAGGCGGTATTTCTGAACTTGAAGACGAAATTCGCGCCCATCCGAATGACCCGATGATCACTTTGGTTGTTGCGCTTGCGCATATCGATTTGGCCTGGGCATGGCGGGGGACCGCAACCAACGCGACACTGCCACCGCTGCACCGGTCGCGATGCGCCGCCCATTTCGACAGGGCTTCGGCACTTCTGCCGAAGTGCCGCGCTGCTGCACCGAACAGCCCTCTGGTCGCCGCAGCGGGTTGCGCCCTGCTGGTTGGGCAGCGGAAAGTAAACCTGCGTGTTGCGGACGAATATGAACGGTTGATCACACTGGACCCGCAAAATCAGCGGCACATGCGCGCCATGGGCACTCATTTGTTGCCCCGGTATTTCGGCAGCTATGAAGAGCTTGAGCTACAGGCCCTGCGAAGTGCAGCACGCACTCAGGATATCTGGGGCGCTGGCGGATACACTTGGGTGCAGTTTGATGCCATCGCACTGGACGAAAACGCATGCGAACGGTTGGATGTCGAATACTTTCTGGAAGGCCTGCACGACATCCTGCACCGTCGCCCGGATCAGCCGACCGTAAACATGCTGTCGGCTTATTGCGCCGTCACGATCCAAAACGGATTGGGCTTGAATGAAAAGGCCGATCTGGTGCGTTCGCAGATTCACGAGGCGGCCCACTGGCTGATCCGCGATCACCTGACAGAACTGCACCCGCTGATCTGGGCGCATGCGGCAAATGGGTTCAATAACTCGGTCCGTGTTAATTCAACCGAGCGGTTTGCCGCCCGTGGTCAACGCGACGCGCTGCGTGCAATTGGCGATCTGTTCCGGGAAGAACTGCGCAGTGGGATGGACGTGACCTTTACACCCGCCGGTCTGCGCCTGTCTCAGCACTGATTCCCCCTTGCCCCTTTGGCGCGGCACGCCTAATACGCAGGCTTAGACTTCTGCGGAAATAGAGGCGCGCCATGCTCGACCTGACATACGAAATGCCCAAAATCAAAACCATTGCCGGTGCCAAGCACGATTGGGAACTGGTGATCGGGATGGAGGTGCACGCTCAGGTTTCATCCAATGCCAAGCTGTTCTCGGGTGCGTCGACCCAATTCGGGGCCGAACCGAACGCAAATGTGGCCTTCGTGGATGCGGCAATGCCGGGCATGCTACCGGTCATCAACGAATACTGCGTGGAACAGGCGGTGCGCACCGGGCTTGGCCTGAAGGCGGATATCAACCTGAAATCAGCCTTTGACCGCAAGAACTATTTCTATCCTGACCTACCACAGGGCTATCAAATTTCGCAGCTGTACCACCCCATCGTGGGCGAAGGAGAAGTGCTGGTGGAAATGGGTGACGGCACCGCACGCATGGTCCGCATCGAACGCATCCATATGGAGCAGGACGCAGGCAAGTCGATCCACGACATGGACCCGCATATGTCCTTCGTCGACCTGAACCGGACCGGCGTCTGCCTGATGGAGATCGTATCCCGCCCCGATATCCGTGGCCCCGAAGAGGCCGCAGCCTATATTGCCAAGCTGCGCCAGATCATGCGCTATCTGGGCACTTGCGACGGGAACATGCAGAACGGCAACCTGCGGGCGGACGTGAACGTCTCGATCTGTCTGCCGGGTGCCTATGAGAAGTACCAGGAAACGCAGGACTTCTCGCATCTTGGCACACGCTGCGAGATCAAAAACATGAACTCGATGCGCTTTATCCAGCAAGCGATTGAGGTCGAAGCCCGCCGTCAGATCGCCATCGTCGAAGGTGGCGGCAAGGTCGATCAGGAAACGCGCCTTTATGACCCGGACAAGGGCGAGACTCGTTCGATGCGGTCCAAGGAAGAAGCGCATGACTATCGCTATTTCCCCGACCCCGACCTGCTGCCGCTGGAGATTGAGCAGGCATGGGTGGACGACATCGCAAACAGCCTGCCTGAACTTCCGGACGACAAGAAAGCACGGTTCATCAGCGAGTTCGGTCTGACCGACTATGACGCGTCAGTACTTACCGCCGAAGTGGAATCGGCGGCCTACTTCGAAGAGGTCGCCAAAGGCCGAAGCGGCAAGCTGGCCGCCAACTGGGTGATCAACGAACTGTTCGGCCGCCTGAAGAAGGAAGACCACGAGATCACCGACTCGCCGGTCTCGCCGGCGCAATTGGGCGGCATCATCGACCTGATTTCGTCGGATGCGATTTCGGGCAAGATCGCAAAGGACCTGTTCGAAATCGTCTATACCGAAGGCGGCGACCCGGCGCGGATCGTCGAAGAGCGCGGCATGAAACAGGTCACCGATACCGGTGCCATTGAGGCCGCTCTGGATGAAATCATCGCAGCCAACCCGGCACAGGTCGAGAAAGCCAAGGTTAACCCGAAACTGGCTGGTTGGTTCGTGGGTCAGGTCATGAAAGCCACCGGCGGCAAGGCAAACCCCAAGGCGGTGAACGAGTTGGTCAGCAAAAAGCTGGGATCGTAAGTCGCTCAAAGTTCTAATCATGGGCGGCAGGGGTTGCGAAAACCTCTGCCGTTTTTGTTCGGCACGTTGTGCCGCAACGACATATCCGGCGGATTTTGGCGCGTTTGCGATGATGACTTTCCCAAAACCCCCAACATGTTAGATTGCCAAAGACCGGCAACCAGGAAGATCTGATGCAGCGCTACGAGTACAAAGTCGTCCCCGCCCCGCAAAAAGGCACCAAGGCCAAGGGGGCGAAAAGCACCGAGGACCGGTTCGCCGCCTCGGTCGAGCAAGTGCTGAACCAGATGGGACAGGACGGCTGGGAGTATCAGCGCGCGGAATTGCTGCCTAGCGAGGAACGCTCAGGATTGACCGGCTCAACTGTGAACTGGCGCAATGTTCTAGTGTTCCGGCGCGAAATTGAGTTGGCCGTTGCCCCAACTCCAAGCCCATCAGAAACGCCTGAAGGCGTCGCATTGGCCCAGCCAGTGCCCGGCCCGGAAAAGGTTGTCGCCCCAGCCCCAATCTCGCAACAGGTCAAAGAACCGCCGCTGTCTCTAAAAGGGTCCGAGAGCAGTATCACTTCAGAAGAAAAGCCCTGACAGGCACGCAACACTTGTTGGTTCACTGACAGCAGGATTTACCCAGTTGTATCGGCGGGCACGGCACAGATCCGAAAGAACAATAAACACAACAATCGCCTTCCAGCGGTTTCAAAACCGCTTGGCACGATTTGCATTGATAAAACCATTGGCACGCATCTGTAGGCATCGTCTCAGTTTCGACATGACCGCAAAGCGGGCAAGTCAGGGTGGATTGTATCATTATGCCGGACTTTTCTTCAGCCATAGGTCCAACCTAGTCCTTTTCCTAAGCCCGAGAACCGCTAGGGCTTAAACACCAATATCCAGCGCAAGTGCATGAATACGCGGCACGATATCGCCCAGCGCTTTGTGCACTGCACGATGGCGGGCAACACGGGACTGACCCTCGAAGGCGCTGGCGCGGATGAGGACGTTGAAATGGCTTTCGCCACCTTCCTGATACCCTGCGTGGCCTCGATGGCTCTCGCTGTCGTCGACTACCTTCAGCTCACGCGGATTAAATGCGGCATCAAGGCGCTCATAGATTTCGTCGGTCACGCTCATTTTTTTGCTCAGCGGCAAAAATTTTACCGCTCCCCCTCTTCTACTTTCGGCTGCTTAGACTAAACTGCTGCCTCCGAGTCGAAAAGATACCTTCGAGAGGTTCAGAGCATGGTGAAATCAGACCCCTTCGGATTCGATATGTCCGTTTCCAGCGCCAAGAAAAAGAACCCGCGCGGACGCAGGGGCATGTCGGGTGCGTCGGAAACCTCGGTTCGTATTTGTGACCACGAGGGCTGCAACGAGCCCGGCAAATTCCGCGCACCAAAAGCGCCGGATGTGCTGGATGACTTCTTTTGGTTCTGTCAGCAGCACGTGCGCGAATATAACCAGAAGTGGAACTTCTTCGACGGCACCACTGAGGCCGAACTGAACGCGCAGAGGTCCAAGGACAAGGTGTGGGAGCGTGAGACAAAGCCAATGGGCGACCCCGAGGCGAGCGCCTGGGCCCGTCTGGGCATCGAAGACCCGCATCAGGTGCTGGGCGCGAACAGTACGCAGAACAAGGGTCGCACCTCGGGTGGAGGCGGCCGTCGCCTGCCGCCGACCGAACGTCGCGCTATCGAGATACTTGAAGCTAAAGACAGCTGGTCCAAAGCCGAGGTGCGCAAGGCTTACAAGAAACTTATCAAGGTCTTGCACCCCGACATGAACGGCGGCGACCGGTCTCAGGAAGAACAGCTGCAAGAGGTTGTCTGGGCGTGGGATCAGATCAAGGACAGCAGGAACTTTAAGTAAGCCTCATCCTATCTTCAGAACATGTCCCGTAGCGCTTGCGCTTCGGGACGTTTCAAGCAGCGCAGCCGTGTCTGTTGTGACGGTGCTTCGTCGCTTAGTTCAGGGAATAGCTCGCGCAATTCGGCAACGTATTCGCGGTTAAACGAAGTAAGCGTCCTGTCGCCAAGAAACAGGCTCTCACTTTGCAAGCCATGCGATGTCAGAATGACATGCCGTTCACAGGCTATGTGATAATAAGTAACGGCGTCTTCCTTACGCACCTGACGGATCTTGTCATCATTGACTAGATGGATCGCCGCAGAAAAGACCATCGGCTCGCCGAACAGCAACTCAGCCCGCCAGCCCTCAAGGACGATCCGATGCTGTGGCGATACGTAGAGATCACGGTCAGGCAGGCCTTTCCCTAGCGCGTCGCGCTTGATCAGGACTGGTCGAAACTTTGGTCTAAGGCGCAAAGCCTGAGCACTCAGTGTTCGTTTGCCGATCCAAACAACAGGCAGAGTTTGGCCGCCGGAAACGCATACCTTGTCGCCGACTTTCAATTCTTCAACAGCTCGGGGGCCGGTCTTTGTTTCGATCAGCGTGCCAGCTACAAAACATGGTGGGTTATCCGGATCGAGGTCGCCTTCGGTAATTTTCCAATTGCCCGTAGACATTGGGCCGGTTGGATTGTCAGTATTCCAGGCGTAAATTTCTCCATTGACCTCAATGAACTCGCCGGACTCACCTGAACCGTCCCTGTTACCCTGCCCAAGGTATTCATAGGGCTCAAAAGTAAGACCGCCGTCAAATGATATCGTGTCGCCATCAATAATTGCTGGTTCAGTCGTATTTTGAACGACCAAGTCACCCGGGCCGGTCGTATTCACAGTGTGGAGAAGAACATCAAACGCCATCGTGTGCGCCTTCCGCCAGAACAGCCGTTATACGCGGCGTGCCATCTTGCGGGCATCGGGCGAGCATGCTGTAGAAGCTGGTTCTGCTTGTCACTTAACCCTCACACACAATAATTTCTCAACGAACCGTTGTGAGTAGTGTACAAAAAGGCAGTTTAACCTAAAATTAACCTCCCTGATTTCGAGTTTGAGATTTCCAAAAGTGCCGTCCGGGCAACTGTTGCTCTAGATGGCAGACGCTTGCAGCTTTCGGCGACCGACTGTCAAAACCGTTACAGCTGCACCCGAAACGGATTATTTCAACATCCTTATGCATCCACACCGTTAAAGTTGGGGATTTCTAAAGAGGCACGGGTAAGCGAAGCGCTTCCCGACTCGGCTCATCAAGCCTCGATAAGGCCAGTTTCAAAGAAAGACTTGCCGACTTTACGACACGCGCGGCTTTCCCTTGCCCTTGCCCGCAATATGTTGCACCACACACGGGTTCAGACCCGGCAATGCGGGCCAAAGGATAAGGACAAGGCAAATGGCTGACGGATCGATTGATATCAACGCAAAACCCACCGAAGAAATCTCGGTCCGTGACGTGTTCGGCATTGATACTGACATGGCCGTCAAAGGCTTTGCAGACCGTAGTGATCGGGTTCCGGCCATTGATCCGACATACAAGTTCGACCCCGAAACCACATTGGCGATTCTGGCAGGCTTTGCCCACAACCGCCGCGTGATGATTCAGGGTTATCACGGCACTGGTAAGTCGACCCATATCGAACAAGTCGCGGCCCGTCTGAACTGGCCCGCCGTGCGCGTGAACCTGGACAGCCACATCAGCCGGATCGACCTGATCGGTAAAGATGCGATCAAGCTGCGTGATGGTAAGCAGGTCACCGAGTTCCACGAGGGAATCCTGCCTTGGGCTCTGCGTAACCCCGTCGCCATTGTTTTCGACGAATACGATGCAGGTCGTGCAGACGTGATGTTCGTGATTCAGCGTGTTCTGGAACATGACGGCAAGCTGACCTTGCTGGACCAAAATGAAATCATCACGCCGAACCCGAACTTTCGCCTGTTTGCCACTGCCAACACCGTTGGTCTGGGCGACACGACCGGTCTGTACCACGGCACCCAGCAGATCAACCAGGCGCAGATGGACCGCTGGTCGCTGGTTTCGACGCTGAACTATCTCAGCCACGACGCCGAAACGATGATCGTGCTGTCGAAGGCACCGCATTATAATACCGAAAAGGGCCGCAAGACCGTCAGCCAGATGGTTACCGTTGCCGACCTGACCCGGACGGCGTTCATGAACGGTGATCTGTCCACGGTTATGAGCCCGAGGACCGTGATCAACTGGGCCCAAAACGCTGAAATCTTCCGCAATGTCGGCTATGCCTTCCGCTTGTCCTTCCTGAACAAATGCGACGAACTGGAACGGCAGACCGTGGCCGAATTCTATCAGCGTTGTTTCGACGAGGAACTGCCGGAAAGCGCGGCCAGCGCCAGCCTGGGCTAACGCGCAGAATTGCGCCCTTTCCGGGCGCAATGCCTTCGGCGGGATATTTATTGGCCAGATGAAGGCGGATCCGGTTTCGCTATTGTTGGAAATCGGATTCGCAATGTGAAAGGCTTGGGGACATGGTACAGAAGAACGACAACCCTGCTGATCCGTTCAAAAAGGCTTTGGCCGAGGCCACTAAGGTCATGGCCGACGATCCCGAACTGAACGTTACCTACACTGTCGACCCTTCGGGCATGACGGGCGAGTCGATGCGTCTGCCGCAGGTCAGCCGTCGAATGACGCGCGAAGAGGTCCTGTTGGCGCGCGGAACGGCCGATGCCCTGGCGCTGCAGCGCAAGTATCACGACGACGCGACCCATGCGCGCTATGCCCCTCCGGGCGATATGGCGCGGGACTTGTACGAAGCGATGGAGGTTGCCCGGTGCGAAGCAATGGGCGCGCGGGATATGCCCGGGACGGCCTCGAACATCGACGTCAAGATAGGGCATGAAGCACTGCGGCGTGGGTATGACCAGTGCAAGCAACCAGCGGATGCGCCGTTGGCTGTTGCTGCAGGTTACCTGATCCGCCATCTGGCCACCGGCCGCGACTTGCCGCCTGCGGCCGAGAACATCATGAACCTGTGGCGCGGGTTCATCGAGGAACAGGCTGGCGGGACGCTGGAAAACCTGGACGAGATTCTTTCGGATCAGGCCGAATTTGCGAAATTCGCAAGGCAGGTGATCAAGGACCTGGGCTATGGCGACCAGTTGGGCGAAGACCCCGATGAGCTGGACGACGAACAGGAAGATCAAGCCGAAGAGGACGCCGAAGAACAGCCCGATCCCGATAGCACCGGGCAGGACGACCAGGACGAACAGGACGCTGACGCCACGCCTGAACAGACTCAGGAAGAACAACAAGACCAGTCTCAGGCCCAGGTCTCGATGGATGAGATGGCCGAAGACGAAATGGGTGACGAGGCAGAGATGCCCGAAGGGGAAGCTCCGCTGGAACCCCCGGCCCCGCAGCCTGCGTCAGAAGCAGATCCAGACTACAAGGTCTATCTGGATACCTATGACGAAGAGATCGCTGCCGAAGATCTGGCCGAACCCGCCGAGCTGGAACGTCTACGCGCCTATCTCGATCAGCAATTGGAGCCGCTGAAAGGGGCAGTCAGCAGACTGGCCAACAAACTGCAGCGACGATTGCAGGCTCAGCAAAACCGGAGCTGGGAGTTCGACCGCGAGGAAGGCATTCTGGATGCCGGTCGTCTGGCGCGTGTGGTTGCCAACCCGACCACGCCGCTGAGCTTCAAGGTCGAAAAAGATACGGAGTTCCGCGATACAGTCGTGACACTGCTGCTGGACAACTCTGGCTCGATGCGCGGGCGTCCGATTTCCATTGCAGCGATCTGCGCGGATGTTCTGGCGCGGACGCTGGAACGCTGCAACGTGAAGGTCGAGATACTTGGCTTTACCACCCGCGCGTGGAAAGGCGGTCAGGCGCGTGAGGCGTGGCTGAACGATGGCCGCCCACAACAGCCGGGACGGCTGAACGATCTGCGCCACATTATCTACAAGGGCGCAGATGCGCCGTGGCGGCGTGCCCGACCCAATCTGGGTCTGATGATGAAAGAGGGCCTGCTGAAGGAAAACATCGACGGTGAGGCGCTGGAATGGGCCCATCGCCGGATGCTGGCCCGGCGCGAGCAGCGCAAGATTCTGATGGTGATCTCGGATGGTGCGCCGGTCGATGATTCAACACTCAGCGTCAACCCCGCGAATTATCTGGAAAAACACCTGCGCGACGTGATCGCCATGGTGGAAAAGCGCAAGATGGTAGAGCTGCTGGCGATTGGTATCGGCCATGATGTGACCCGCTACTATGACCGCGCTGTGACGATCACTGATGTCGAACAGCTTGCGGGCGCGATGACCGAGCAACTTGCAGCCCTGTTCGACAGCGATCCACGCGCACGGGCTCGGGTGATGGGGATGAAAAGGGCCAGCTAACGCTGGCCTTGCCTCCGGCGGGAGTATTTTCCAGAAAGATGAAGGGTCAGGCCCTGATTGGGAGAGGTAAGTGATGTTTCAGTCCTTTGCGGTAACCGCACGCCCGGAACAGGGACCGCCACGGCTGGCTGCCTTGCGGAGTGAGATAGCAAAAGAAGGGTTGGACGGCTTTCTTATCCCGCGCGCGGATGCGCATCAGGGCGAGTACGTTGCGCCTCGGGATGAGCGGTTGGCATGGTTGACGGGATTTACCGGCTCGGCCGGGTTTTGTGCAGTGCTGAAAAACGTGGCCGGCGTTTTTGTGGATGGTCGCTATCGGACGCAGGTTAAGGCACAGGTTGCATCTGATTTCACGCCCGTTCCGTGGCCCGAAGTCAGCCTCAGCGCGTGGTTAAAAGAGCAGCTGCCAGATGGCGGCAAGGTCGGGTTTGACCCTTGGCTTCATGCGGCGGGTCAGATCGCCAGTGCGCAAAAGGATTTGGCTGGCAGCGGCGTGGACTTGGTGCGCGTTGACAACTTGGTGGATCGGGTATGGCAGGATCAACCCGCGCCGCCGATGAACCCGGTCAAAGCACATCCGATTGAGTTTGCCGGAGAAGCCGCGACCAGCAAGATCACGCGTCTCGCCAACGATCTGCAAGGCTCTGGGTGCGCGTCAGCAGTAATCACCCTGCCGGATTCCACCATGTGGCTTTTGAACATTCGCGGCTCGGACATCGGGTACAACCCGGTGGCGCATGGTTTTGCCATCCTGCACGCCGATGGCCGGGTCGATCTGTTCATGGCCGAAGAAAAACTGAAAGTGGCTTTGGAAGATCAGGTCTGTGTTCACGCGCCCAAAGACTTTCTGAGCGCTGTAGCGGCGCTGGAGGGGAGTGTTCAGGTCGATCTGGGAACCCTGCCGCAAGCCGTAGCAGATGTACTTGAGGATCGAATGGTCGATGGTGGAGACCCCTGCGCCTTGCCCAAAGCCTGTAAAAACGATGCTGAAATCGCGGGCAGCGCCGAGGCGCATTTGCGCGACGCGGTGGCAGTAACAGAGACGCTCTGCTGGTTAGACGCGCAAGCCCCCGGAACCCTGACCGAAACGCAGGTGGTCACTCGCCTTGAAGAGATTCGGCGCAAAGACAACGCGCTGCAGGATATCTCATTCGACACGATCGCGGGCACAGGCCCCAATGGCGCGATCATGCATTATCGCGTAACGGAAGAGACCGACAGCACGTTGGAAGATGGGCACATTCTGGTTCTGGACAGCGGTGGGCAATATCTGGACGGCACCACTGACATCACCCGCACGATTGCCATCGGTGAGGTTGGCGACGAAGAAAAAGCGTGCTTTACCCGCGTACTGAAAGGCATGATCAACCTGTCCATGCTGCGCTGGCCTGTGGGTTTGGCCGGGCGTGACATTGAAGGCATCGCGCGGGCACCACTTTGGGCAGCAGGGCAGGATTTCAACCACGGCGTTGGGCATGGCGTCGGCGCGTATCTGAGCGTTCACGAAGGTCCTCAGCGCCTGTCCAAGGCCAGCCATGTTCCCTTGCAACCGGGTATGATCCTGTCAAATGAGCCGGGGTATTACCGCGAAGGCGCTTTCGGTATCCGCATCGAGAACCTTGTAGTCGTACAAGAGGCCCCGGCCCTGCCCGGCGGCGATGCCGAGCGCGCGATGTTGAACTGGCGGACATTGACCTATGTTCCGATTGATCGGCGACTGATTGTGATTGAGATGCTGACTGCAGTTGAACGCGATTGGCTTAATGCTTATCACCGCGACGTTGCGGAAAAGATCAGACCAAGGCTGGGCGAAGACGCTCAACTGTGGTTGGATGCCGCAACCGCGCCGATCTGACACCGAACTGTTACAAACACCGGGCAGAGGAGAGGCCCAAAGAAGACGAGGGAAGAGAAATGGTAGAGATCACGATCCGCAAAGCTCCGGGTAAATGGAGCGTCCGTTCCGGCGGTGCTGTTCTGGGCGAAAGCAGCAACGCGCTGGAACTGTCGGAGGGGGATTTGAATCCAGTGATCTATTTCCCTCGTACAGACATCGCCATGGCCTTTCTGGATACGACCGACAAGATCACCAATTGCCCGCATAAGGGTGACGCCACGCATTTCTCGATCGTCAACAAATCCTCGGTGACCGAAAACGCCGCGTGGAGCTATGAAAACCCGGTGTCAGCAATGGCAGAAATCAAGGGCTATGTGGCGTTCTATCCAGTGGAATCCGTCAAGGTCGAGCAAATCTAGTTCCCTGCCACTGCTGAACTTAATCTAGCGCCGGTGATGGGCTTCCTGTCACTTTGACAGCTTGCGACTTAAAGCGACTATGAATGCTCCTCGGCCGCCGTTGCCGCCAATGCGCGGTTATATGCCTTGAGTGCATCAACGTGATACAGCCCCCCGACCGGAGTTTCATTGCCTTCGCCGTCGATTTCCACAACCGGGATACACGGTATGTCGTCATGATCGAAATAAGGCATCGCGGCCTCTAGTGTGGCGCTCGCCTGCACGCAGAGCCCTTGTTCGATCAGTTCCTGTGCTTGCTCTTTGGTGATAGACCGGGCATCCCCGATGGGTCGCATCACTGCGCCGGCGCGCAGCATTGCCAGCAAATAAGCCTGCGGCCCAGCCGCCAGATGCACATTGCGGCGTTCCAGCTGTGTCAGGAAGAAAGACCGGTCCACCAGCCGCGAAGCCAACGCTGTGGACATCGAGACCGAAACCATCACCGCGATACCGATCTGCCAGTCTCCGGTCAGTTCGAAAACGATCATAGTGGTCGAGATTGGCGCGCCTAAAACGGCGGCGGCCACAGCCCCCATGCCGGCAAAAGCATAGAGCGTATGCGTGCCCGACACATCAGGCAGCAATCCTGTTGCGATGAGGCCAAAGGCCAGTCCGGTCAGCGCGCCGATCATCAACGAAGGTGAAAACACCCCGCCCCCCATGCGACCCCCCATCGTAATGGCGACGGCGACAGTTTTGATAACGGCAAACAGGATGGCGACTGTCAGGGTCAGGTCACCGGTCAGCGCGCGGATCGTGGTCTCATACCCCACGCCGATGATATGCGGGAACCAGATCGCCAGCAGGCCCAGCATCGCCCCTGACACCGCCGGGCGCAGCCATCGCGGCAAAGACAGGCGGGTTTGGACATGATTGCCGATATCCTCGGCAAAGAAGATCGAGCGCATCAACAACAAAGACACCAACCCGCAGATCAGGCCAAGGATCAGGAAGGCGGGCAATTCGACATAGAATTGCAGCGATCCTGGGGTTTCCAAAACGAACTCGGTCACGTCGCCGTATTCCAGTCGGTTGATCACCGTCCCGGCGACCGAAGCGATGACGATGGGCGCGAAAGCGTGCACGGCAAAATGGCGCAGCACGACCTCAAGCGCGAACAACGCGCCCGCGATAGGTGAGTTAAAGCTGGCCGACACCGCAGCCGCCACGGCGCAGCCTAACAGATCACGCCCTGTGATGCCGTCAGCGTGAATACGGTCGCTCACCCATGTCGAGATCACCCCGGCCATATGCACCACTGGCCCTTCCCGCCCGGTTGATCCTCCGGTGCTGAGAGTAATCAGCGAGGCGAAGAACGAGGCAATCCCCGCTTTGCCCTCGACCCGGCCATTGGTCAGCGCGGCCCCTTCGATCACATCCGCAACCGAGCGCACCCGCCCGTCGTCAGTGAACTTGTGCAGGATAATGCCCACGATGAGACCACCGAGAATTGGTGTGATCAGGATCAGGACCCAGGGAAGCTTTTCGGCGTGCGAATGCAGCAGCAGAATATCGCCTGTGTCGTATACATAGGCCTGCAGCGCGCGGATCGCTTTGCGGAACCCCAGCGCCATAAAGCCTGCCGCAATCCCGATGGCTAAGGCGATGAACCAGAACTGGATCTGGCTTGGCCCACGTCGCAACATCACCCGCCACGCATCCTTCATCGCGGCCAAAGCCTGATTGAGCTGGTTGCGCAGAACGGTGCGGGTCGATTGGGTCATTGGCCCTCGGGGATCAAGTCTTATCCCTTAGTAAGCCACGGAGCCCTCTGATAAAAGTGAGATCACGACGGTTTGCGAAACGGAAAGCGGCAGAATGGCGTCAAGCATCCAACAAAGCGCGGGCAGCGGCGCGTGCCTCATCGGTTATGGTATCGCCTGCAACCATGCGGGCGATCTCGTCTACCCTGTCGGGATCAGCCAGCGGGATCACGGTCGACAGGGTCTGCCCGTCAGCAACCTGTTTCTGCACCCGCCAATGGTGCGCCGCACGAGCGGCGACCTGCGGTGAATGTGTGACCACCAGAACCTGCCCACCCTGCGCCAGCGACGCCAGACGACGCCCCACCGCATCCGCAGTCGCGCCGCCCACACCTCGGTCAATCTCGTCAAAGATCATCGTACGCGCACTGTCATCGCCCGTCAGACAGACCTTGAGCGCCAGCAGGAAGCGGCTGAGTTCGCCGCCCGAGGCGATCTTGTTCAGCGGGCCAGACGGCGCACCCGGATTGGTGGCGACGGTGAAAGCTACGGCGTCTATACCTTCGGGGCCGGGATCAGAGGCGGTGATTTCGGTCTGGAACACCGCACGCTCCATTTTAAGAGGTGCCAGTTCGGCCATTACGGCCGTATCCAGCCGTCCCGCCGCCTCTTGTCTCGCGGTGCTGAGCCCGCCAGCGGCTTGGTCATACGCAGCTTGCGCGGCTTCGACCGCGACGCGTTGTTCCGCCAGATCGGCATCGCCCGCATCCAGCCGGTTCAATCGGTCGCGCAACGTGTCGGCAAACGCGCCCAAATCGTCCGGGGCCACATCATGCTTGCGGGCCAGCGCACGAATGGCGAACAGACGTTCCTCAGCGGCTTCAAGCTCTGCCGGGTTGAAATCCAGCGCCTGCAGGCAGGCGTTCACGCCATCCTGCGCCTCGCCCAGTTCAATCAGGGCGCGGCCAAGTGCTGCAATCGGTTCTTCCAATTGACCGCCCGCATTGTCCGTTACGCCCTCCAACCAACGGACGGCATCGGACATCGCACCTTCGGCCCCCTCGCCCCCCAACAGGGCATATGCGCGGGCCACGTCGTCGCGGATACGTTCGGCCCCCTGCATCATACGTCGACGCGCATCGAGTTCCGCATCCTCGCCCGGTTGTGGGTCCAGCTTGTCCAGTTCGCCCACAGCGTGACGCAGGAATTCCTCTTCCGCGCGCATGGCCGCAAGTGTCGCCTCAGTCTCGGCCAACGCCTTGCGGGCACGCGACATATTCGTCCATGCGGCACGCACAGCGGCCAAGTGATCCCCTACCCCTGCGTAGTCATCCAGCATCGCCCGATGTCCACGCGGGTTCAGCAACCCGCGATCGTCATGCTGACCATGCAATTCGATCAAAGTCTCGGACAGCGCCCGCAGCACCTCGCCCGAGCAGCGTCGGTCATTGACCCAGGCGGTCTTGCGACCCTCGGCCGTGTTGACCCGGCGCAGGATCAGTTCCTCACCACCGGGCAGGCCCGCCTCGGCCAGAACCGCGTGGGCTGCGTGATCAGGGCCGAGCTCGAACTCAGCCACAACCTCACCTTGCGCGGCGCCCTGACGGACCAGTTCTGCCCGTCCACGCCAGCCCAACACGAAACCCAAAGAATCCAGCAGAATCGACTTGCCCGCGCCGGTTTCCCCGGTCAACGCATTCAAACCCGGCTGAAACGTCAGTTCCAGCCGGTCAATGATCAGCATGTCGCGGATATCAAGGGCGCGCAGCATCGGGTCTTAGCGTCCCACGCCTGTAGCCATGGCGATTACAACCACTCACCTTTGATGGTCTGGCGGTAAATCTGGCTGAGCCAGTTGTTGCCGCGGCTTTTCAGCTCCAACCCGCGCGAGGTCAGTAGCTTGTAGCCCGCGTCGTACCATTCAGACGACTGATAGTTATAACCCAAAATGGCGCCAGCCGACTGCGCCTCATCCACCAACCCAAGCGACAGATACGCTTCGATCAGACGATACAGCGCTTCGGCGGTGTGGGATGTGGTTTGGAAATCCTCAACCACCACACGGAACCGGTTGATGGCGGCAGTGTAGTGATCCTGACGCAGGTAATAGCGCCCGATCTCCATCTCTTTTCCGGCCAGATGATCAAAGGCCAAGTCGAATTTCAAGACCGCCGAGGTGGCGTACTCGCTATCGGGATATACCTCGATCACTGTACGCAGCGATTGCAGTGCCTGAAAGGTCAGCCCCTGATCGCGCCCCACTTCGTCAATCTGGTCGTAATAGCTGAGCGCCAGAAGATATTGCGCGTATGCGGCATCTTCGTCTGCCGGATAGAAGTCGATAAAGCGCTGAGCGGCGGCCCGGCTTTCTTCGTAGTTCTTGTCTGTGTGATACGAGAACGCTTGCATGATCAGCGCGCGTTTGGCCCAGTCGGAATAGGGATAAAGACGCTCAACTTCCGAGAAATACCACGCCGCATCATCCGAGCGGTTTTGCGACAACTCATACTCACCGCGCGTGAATATCTGTTCTGGAGTAAAGCCTTCCAGGTTCTGATCGCGATCTGCGCCTTGCCCGCCGCATGCCGTCAAAACTGCTGTCAGAAGAATCGCGCCTGCGAACCTGACTGCCGCTTTGGTGCCAACCATTCCGCCTATCCTTGTCGTATTGCTTAGTGGGGCAACCCCCGGATTGGCCCTTGGTCTAGCATATATAATTCCGGTGCAAAACGCCTTAGTAAGCCCCCTGACGGAATTGTCGGCCGACTTGATCCAATCAGGCAACTTCGGGAATTTCGTCCCAAACAAGACCCTGACCGGGCAGACGTGCGGCCATTTCGGCCGTGCACAGCACCGGACGCACGGCGCCGGGAGTTTCGAACAACTTACGCAGCAGCGTATTGGTCATCGCGTGCCCGGATTTGTCACCGGTGAAGTGACCCAGAATGGGACCGCCTGCCAAGTACAGGTCGCCCAAAGCATCCAGCATCTTGTGGCGCACTGCTTCGTCCGCATGGCGGAAGCCGCCCGGGGTCAGCACCTCGTCCCCCTGAACAACGACTGCGTTGTCCAGCGTGCCGCCCAAGGCGAGTCCGTTTTCGCGCATCGCTTCGACATCCGTGCGACGGCAGAAGGTGCGACAATCGCTGAGTTCACGCGCAAACGAACCGTTACGCATGTCCAGTGTCTTGGTCTGGCTGCCAATCGCGCTGTCTTCAAAGTCAATGTGGAAATCGATGATCAGACCATTTGCCGGTGCAATAGACGCACTGGCACCTTCGCGTGAGGCAGTCACGGGCTTAAGCACTTCAAATGCCAGAACCGGGCTGGCCTGACGACGTACGCCCTTGGCCATAATGCCCCGCACGAATTCGATCGAAGAGCCGTCCATGATCGGAACCTCAGGCCCGTCGATCTCGATCATGGCGTTGTGCACACCGCATCCTGCAAGGGCCGCCATGATATGCTCGACAGTCGACACCGACACATTCGCGTCGTTCACCAGACGGGTACAAAGCGGGGTGCGCTCGACCACATCATAGATTGCGGGGATCAACGCATTGCCCAGCTCAATATCCGTCCGTTTGAACCAGATCCCATGGCCGGCAGCCGCCGGCTTCAGGATCATTGTCGCAGGCTTACCGCTGTGCAGCCCGACGCCTTTAAACGTGATCGGAGATTTGAGCGTATGTTGCAAGGTGAACCTCGGTGAGTGGTGTCCGGCCTATACGGTCCGTGTTGGACACTCAGTTAAGGAAGCAAGCACCAAGGCTCAACTCACTCTTTGTAACTGAATGAAACATGAATGTAACAGATCGGCAAAAGCCTGCTTAGAACATGACAATTGACTGTATTTAAAAAGAAAAGGACCACCAGGTGGTGGCCCTTACTTACGATTTTGTTACCAGGTTCAGTTCGCCTGACGGCGCAGGAAGGCGGGAATTTCGATCCGATCCTGCTCGGGGTCGGCCTCATCATGCGCAGGTGCCGTAGCGTCAGCTTGGCGCATAGGGGGCTGCTGACGTACCGGCTGAGCCGGTGTATCTGCAGCGTGGCCAGTCATCCGATCAATCAAGCGATTGAAGCCAAAACGTGGACGATCCTGCGCATCTGTCTGCGGTGTTGGGGCCGGTTGAGGAGCTTGCGGACGAGGTGCGGCATAGCCACGCTCGGACGCGGGAACATTCTGCACAGCGGCTTGCAAACGCTGAAGCGCTTCGGGTGAAGGCGTGCCAGCGGCGGCCTGCGGTTGCGGCGCGACAAAGCTCTCTGGTGCAGGTTCGACAGGCTCGGGCGTTGGCTCGAACTCGGCAACGCGCGGCTGATAGGCCGGCGGTGGCAGACCGTCATCCTCTTGCGCGGCCGGTTGATCTTCATGCCAGCCTTCTTTCAGCTCGACATCCTCAATCGATTCAAACAGCGTTGGGGCGATGTTTGCATCCTCCGCGGCGGGGGCCTCATCCGCGGCTACGTGTTCCTGTGCGGGCTCTTCCGCCGACACCGTCCGGGTCAACGGCGCCGACATCGAGCGGCGCGCAACCGGGACTTCTTCGCTTTTTTCGCTGGCGTCGATACCAGTCGCCACGACCGACACGCGCATGCCGCCTTCCATCGCGGTATCCAAGGTCGAACCAACGATGATATTGGCCTCAGGATCCACTTCCTCGCGGATGCGGTTGGCCGCTTCGTCCAGTTCGAACAGCGTCAGGTCGTGCGAGCCTGTGATATTGATCAACACACCCTTTGCGCCCTTGAGGCTGATTTCGTCCAGCAGCGGGTTGGCGATGGCCTTCTCGGCCGCCTGAACCGCTCGATCTTCACCGGTGGCTTCACCAGTACCCATCATTGCCTTGCCCATTTCATCCATCACAGCGCGGACGTCAGCAAAGTCGAGGTTGATCAGGCCCGGACGCACCATCAGGTCGGTTACGCCCTTAACGCCCTGATACAGAACATCGTCTGCCATCGAGAACGCCTCGGTGAACGTTGTCTTTTCGTTGGCCAAACGGAACAGATTCTGGTTCGGGATGATGATCAGCGTGTCGACGACCTTTTGCAGCATCTCGACGCCATCTTCGGCCTGACGCATCCGCTTGGCACCTTCGAACTGGAAGGGCTTGGTCACGACACCAACGGTCAGCACACCCAACTCACGGGCGGCCTGCGCGATGATCGGAGCCGCGCCAGTCCCGGTGCCACCGCCCATACCGGCGGTGATGAAGCACATGTGCGCACCCGCAAGGTGGTCAACGATCTGTTCAATGCTTTCTTCGGCAGCCGCCGCACCCACGGTCGGACGAGCACCCGCCCCCAGACCTTCAGTAACCTTAACGCCCAGCTGCACCCGCGCCGAAGACTGGCTTTGCTGCAGCGCCTGCGCGTCGGTGTTGGCGACGACAAAATCCACGCCGTCCAGCTGTTTCTCAATCATGTTGTTGACGGCGTTGCCGCCTGCACCGCCAACGCCAAATACTGTAATCCGAGGCTTCAGTTCGTCGTGCCCGGGCATCGAAAGATTCAATGTCATGCTCTGTCCGCCTGTTTTATTGACCCGCCAAAGCGGTGTTTTTCTTACCTATCCACCAACAATCCTACCGCTCGAAACCGCAAACGTCACGCCAAAAATCGCCAAATCCCACAAAATATGGAGGAATTAAGGCAACAACTCGCGGTATTTTGCATTGATCGCCATATGTTGCGGAAAAAACTCAATCCACCACAAGGCAAGCAACACATGCGCCGCAGCTGACATGCGCGTCACTTAGAGATTCGGCCTTTTTCAAAATGCGGAAAACTGCTCAGGTCCTGCCGCTAGACCTCTGACGGGCCTTGTGGATATCTTGCTGGAAACAGAGGCGGGCTGCAACCCATTTCTTTAGCTAATTGGGACACTTGGACAATTCAAACCATCCTCAGTGATACTGCGCACTTCTTGAATTTCACTGCGGTCAAAACTTGCCAACCTAACCATCAACCGACCCTCATGCTGGAAGGTCCACCAACATACCGGCACACCATCCGGGTCGTCGTCGTACAAAAAGCAAAGCTGGCCGTCCGGAGTGGTGATTTGCCCATAGACGCAGCCGCGCCCCTTCATCCGCCACACCGAAAGAGTCGGGCTAAGGAACTCCTCGGTTCCCACCAACACGCCACTTGGAAAATCGTGGAACATAACCGTCTTGCCCTGAACGGCGTCCAGAAAGGCTTCGGGCGAGATTCGCGTCTGCGCGTGTGCGGTAAGTGGGAGCATGGCGACAAGCACCGCGCCCCCAATTGCCTTACCAATTGTCACGGAACCAGCGCATGGCGCGTTTAAAAGGCCGTGCGGCATAGGTGTCGACCGGAATTTCAAAATCCCACCATTCATCCTGCGGATGCGCGGCGAACAGGCTGAGGCCCACCGCCGAAGAAAACCCCGGCCCCGTTGCTGATTGCGGCAAACCGTGTACGCGCAGAGGCCGCCCCAAACGCACACGCTGGCCCAGGATGCGGGTCGCAAGGCCGTCCAGGCCCATAATCTGACTTCCGCCACCGGTCAGCACGATCTGCTGACTAGGCATATGTTCAAAGCCCGCAGCATCCAGACGGACGCGAACCTCCTCCAAAATCTCTTCGACACGAGGGCGCATGATGCCAATCAACTCGGCGCGACTGACGGTTCGGCGGTCGTGTTCCCAATCGCCGGTATCGCCGCCAATGTCGATTAGGTCGCGGTCATCCGCGCCGGTCGCATGTACGCCGCCGTTGAAGGTTTTGATCCGTTCGGCGACCGAAGCCGGAACGCCAAGACCCATAGATATATCGGCAGTTACGTGATCACCGCCCATGCGCACACAATCGGCATAAATCATGTGCTTTTTCATGAAGATCGACACGCTGGTCGTGCCGCCACCCATGTCAATACAGGCCGCACCCAACTCCTGTTCATCCTCAACCAAGGCCGAAATGCCGGACACATAGGCCGAGTTTGCAATCCCAGCCAGTTCCAGATCGCAGCGTTTGATGCAGCGAACGATGTTCTGGATCGCCACCGCATCCACGGTCAGCATATGCATGTCGACAGCAAGGCTCTGCCCCATCTGTCCCCGCGGATCGATCAGGCCCGAGCGGTTATCCAGCGCAAAATTCACGGGCTGGGCGTGAAGCACTTCGCGCCCTGCGCCGTAATCGGGCACGTCGCAAGCGTTCAGCACACGGCCAACCTCGGCCTCGGTCACTTCCTGCCCGTCAAGTTCGACCTGTGCGTCCAAGCCATAGGAACGTGGATTTGCACCCGAGAAGCAGGCAATGACGTGGTCCACCCGAATATCAGCCATCTTCTGTGCTGCCTGCAGCGCGGTACGGATCGCGCGTTCGGTTTCCTGCATTGCAGTCACTTCGCCGAACTGCACGCCGCGTGACCGTGTCGTCGCAGCACCGATCACCCGGAACCCGGTTTGACCGGCCAGCGAACCGATGCTGTTATCCTCGCTCAGCCGACCTGTGCCGTCGAACCGCAGCACCAGGCAGGCTATTTTGGAGCTGCCCACATCCAGAATCGCGACAACACCACGTTGCATCGCCTGTCTGCGCATCTGCCGCATAGCCCGTTGGGACTGATAAAGATCGGTCATCATAATCGCTACTGCCCGTTACTCACTGTCACTTTTGTATTCCACCAGTCTTCGCTGGCGGCTTTGGTCATTCTGATGGTCGGCCGCTGCCCGAGGCGCATGTCCACCACGGCCACATCACGCTCCAAAAGGTCTTGCACTTCGTTCACCGCCAACACGCGCTCTAACGCCCGCACAGGACGTTCGGTCGGAAGCATGATGCGCTGGCCGCGATCCAGAACCAGGTCCCAGCGCCGCTCACCAATGCGAACCAAACCTCGCACCCGAGCACCAAGACTGCGGGCGGTGGTCAGCAAGGCCATCGCCTCTGTCACATGTCCGTCCGCCCCCTTGCCCGCGATCAGAGGCAGGTTCGAGTGATCCTTGCGGGATGCGATCCGCGCAACATGGGCGCCGGTTTCGTCCAGCAACTCAATCCCGCTGCGGGTACGCCAGACCACGGCCGGCTGACGCTCGACCACGTCCACCTGCAATACACCTCCGGGCCGCACGCGGACGGTGGCAGATTTGACCGGGTTCAGACCTGTGATTGTTTCCCTGATCTGCTCAACGTCCAGATCCCAGGAACTGATCGGGAAATCCAAAGGCACGACTTCGCGTATATCTTCAGACAAGTTGGTGCCAGCGCCATCTATGGCCATCAGATTGACCATGAATTCTGGCCGTTGCTGGATCGAGGTTTTGATGTCTGTCGCGTAAGCCACCACCGCTTGGCGCCGCTCTTGCGAACCAAAATAGATCCCAGTGGCAACACATACCGCCAGTACCGGCAATCCGATCTTCAAACCCCGGCGCACACCCGGTGTCAGCATCCATCGTTGTAGTCTGTAGTTCAACCGAGACGGCGCGGGATCAAAACGTCGCGACTTACGACCGAACAGCTTCACACCACTCAGACGCAACTTCGGTTCGGCCTCATGCCGGTCGCCTGACGCAAATTCCGCATCCGGTCCGGCCAGAGGTTTTGAGCGGTGGATCACCGGCGCGCGGGTGGCCCTTAGCGGTCGCATGACGCGTCCTCCACCATCCACGCACAAAGCTGTCCGAACGTCATGCCAATATGCGCGGCTTGTTCAGGCACCAGCGAGGTTGGTGTCATACCAGGTTGCGTGTTGGTTTCCAGTAGGAACAGCCCGTCCACGCCCATGCTGTCATCCCAGCGGTAATCGGTCCGGCTGACGCCGCGACAGCCCAAAGCGTTATGGGCCTTCAGCGCATATTCCATGCAGCGATCAAAGATGTCTTGCGGGATGTCGGCGGGCAGCACATGCCACGATCCACCGGGCTTGTACTTTGCATCATAGTCGTACCAGCCGCCATCGGTCATGATCTCGGTCACGGTCAGGGCGCGATCGCCCATCACTGTCACCGTCAGCTCACGCCCCGCAATATATTTCTCGACCATCACATGCTCGGGCATATCATCCGACAACTGCGGCGGACCGTTCGAACCCTCGTGCACAATATAGATGCCGACGCTCGACCCTTCGTTGTTGGGCTTGGCGACATAAGGAGGCTCCATCACGTGGACCTCGATCACCTCGACCTTGGGTACAATCACGCTGGGAACAACGGGCAAACCTTCGGCCTGATACACCTCTTTGCTACGCTGCTTGTCCATCGCCAGAGCCGAGGCCAAAACGCCCGAATGGGTGTAGGGAATCCGCATCCACTCCAGTAGGCCCTGCACACATCCGTCTTCGCCCCAGCGGCCATGCAAGGCGTTGAAAATAACATCTGGCTTGATCTCTGAAAGGCGCGCGTAGAGGTCAGGACCTGCGTCCAGCTCAACCACTTGAAAGCCTTCTCCCCTAAGGGCGGCTGCGCATTCGCGCCCAGAGCTGAGAGACACCTCGCGTTCCGCTGAGGGGCCGCCCATCAATACCGCCACTTTGGGGTTTGTCCTGCTCGACATTCCCAATGTGCGCCTCAATGTCCCCGGACCTTATGTCGTGGCCCGTATTGCGTTATGCCTTTGATCCGTCGCCGTTAATTGCCTGTTATGGTCTGACGGTTGGGGCTCTATTCTTTCAACGGATCACCGACCCGCATGATTTCCCACTCTAGCGTGATGCCGCTTGTTTCGTAAACCTTTTTTCGCACTTCCTCGCCCAGCCCCTCGAGGTCAGCAGCCGTCGCGGTGCCTGTATTGATCAGGAAATTTGAGTGCTTCGGACTCATCTGCGCACCGCCGCGCGTCGCACCGCGCATGCCTGCGTCGTCGATCACTTTCCACGCCTTCAGATCATGAACATCATCAGCGTGTCCGGTCGAGGAGAATCCGGCCGGATTACGGAACGTAGACCCGGCGCTGCGGTCTTTCGTGGGCTGCGTCTCGTCCCGCTTCTGTAACTGAGCTGTCATCCGAGCGTGCAACTCTTCCGGATCGCCGGACGGGCCTTCGAATGTCGCTGAAACCAACACCGCACCTTCGGGCAGGTCGGATTGACGATAGCGGAATTTCAGGTCCTCTGGCGTCAGATCCACGATCTCACCCTGTCGGGTGACAATAGTGGCTTTACGCAGCACATCCGCAGTGTAGCTGCCGTAGCAGCCCGCGTTCATCCGCACTGCGCCCCCAATGGATCCGGGGATCGTACGCAGGAACGTCAGATCGACGCCGGCATCCGCCGCCTTGCGCGCCACATGGGCGTCCAGTGCTGCTGCGCCTGCGGTGACGGTATTCCCATCGACCGAGATACCGTTGAACCCACGCCCCAGCCGGATTACCACAGCGCGAATGCCACCGTCCCTGACAATCAGGTTCGAGCCGACTCCCATGGGGAAGACCGGAACATCGGCGGGAAGCTCGCGCAGAAAGTTTCGCAAGTCCTCAATATCGGCAGGCTGGAACAGATAGTCTGCCGGGCCACCGACGCGAAGCCATGTCAGGTCATTCAAAGACCGGTTTTCAGTCAGTTTGCCGCGTGGTGTGGGAAGATTTGTCATGCGGGCTAGATCGCGGATTTAGACCGTCAAGGCAAGTCGCAACAATCAGGAAACCACGCCAATCAGCTTGCGCAACCACCGCGCCAGATAAATCACTGGCCAACGGAGCACCGACATGCCCATCACCAGAACAATCAATCCGATCCACGGGCCGTTCTGTAGGGTCACATAGCCAAGGATCGGGATGCCCACCGCGATCAGGATATAGGCGCGGGTCCAATGATTGTCTTTGCTAGGGATCATTGCCAGCACATTCGCGGCGACACCCCACAGCGCGGCTAAGGCGATTGACCAGTTCATTCCCGAACCTCCCCACCCGTCCAGCGACGCCAGTAAAACCGAATGGCATTGCGAAACATCGAGGCGTAGGCAGCGAAGGCCAGCACCGAAAAGAACCAACCGAAATCATGCCCCAGCCAAACGATCAGTGCTGGTGCCGAAACGAACAACACAACGCCCGGCATGAATTGCAGGCGCATCGGCAGCATGGCCACAATCGTCGAAGCCACCACCCACAAGGCTGCGATCACCACCGAATTTGCCAATTGCCCCTCCGAGGACGTCATCTTAGCAGTTGCGACGCTACCCTTTAAAGTTGCGCTGCCGGAATGTCCATCGCGTCTGACGGCTTGTTGTTTTGCAACCGTACAGGCAGGCCATTGGCCCAGGCACTGATCGTACCCGCCCCCAGGCAAACGACCATATCGCCTGGGCGAGCCTGTTCACGAACCAGCCGCTCCAGATCGTTTTCATCCAGCAGTGCGCGGGCGTGGCGGTGGCCGTGACGGATCAGGCCCTGCACCAGATCATCGCGCGCAGCACCCTCGATCGGGTCTTCTCCGGCAGCGAAAATATCGGCGATTGCGACAACATCAGCGTCGTTGAAACAGGTGCAAAAATCATCGAACAGGTTGGATAGGCGTGAGTACCGATGCGGCTGATGCACAGCGATAACCCGCCCTTCGGTCGCTTGCCGGGCGGCTTTCAGGACGGCAGCAATTTCAACTGGATGGTGGCCGTAGTCGTCGATGATGGTGACGCCATCAACCTCGCCCACCTTGGTGAAGCGACGGTTGACACCTCCGAAATTCGCCAACGCGTCCCGGATTTCCGAGGTTTTCATGCCCAAATGACGCGCCACCGCAGCAGCAGACAGCGCGTTGGACACATTGTGATCCCCCGGCATCGGCAGGGTACAACCCTCAATCACCGTGTCTTCGTATTGCAGATGAATATCGAAATGCGCGATGCCACCCTTGTAGGTCAGGTTCACCGCCCGCACATCGGCCTGTGCGTTGAACCCATAGGTGCGCACTCTGCGGTCGGTGATACGGCCCACAAGCGTTTGAACCTCGGCGTGGTCCGTACAGCACACAGCCAAACCGTAGAACGGCAGGTTCGAGACGAATTCATAAAACCCGTCGCGCAGTTTGTCGAAATCACCCCAATGCTCCATATGCTCGGGATCGATATTGGTGACGATGGCGATGGTTGCGGGCAGTCGGTTGAACGAGCCGTCCGATTCGTCGGCCTCGACCACCATCCATTCACCCTGCCCCATCCGCGCGTTCGAGCCGTACGCGTGGATGATCCCCCCATTGACCACGGTCGGGTCGAAGTCACCAGCCACCATCAGCTCGGCCATCATCGTGGTCGTGGTGGTTTTACCGTGAGTTCCGGCAATGGCGACGTTGGAGCGCAGGCGCATCAGCTCGGCCAACATGTCGGCCCGGCGGACGACCGGCAAGCCGTGCGCACGCGCTTCGTCCAGCTCAGGATTACCCGGTTTGATCGCGGTGGACACCACAACAACGGCTGCGTTTTCAAGGTTTTCCGCACGCTGGCCGACGAATATTTCGGCCCCCAAACCCGCCAGACGGTCGGTTATCTTCGACGCCTTCAAGTCCGACCCCTGCACCCGGTAACCCAGATTCAACAGAACCTCGGCGATGCCCGACATCCCGATCCCGCCGATCCCTACGAAATGGATCGGCCCTACGTCTTGCGGCAGTTTGGTTGCAGGATTCATGTGGTCTCCTTCTGCGCCAGTTGTTGGACTAGTGCGACCAGACGCTCAGTCGCGTCGGGGGCGCCGGTTGAGAGAGCGGCATGGGCCATCTTTTGCGCGGCTTCCGGGTTGGTCAGAACCGTGGTGATTTGCTGTGTCAGCGAGGAAACGTCAAGGGCGTTTTCGGGGATCATGATCGCGCCACCCGCCTGCACCAGCCCACGGGCGTTGGCAGTTTGATGGTCACCAGCGGCGGCGGCGAAAGGGATCAGGATCGAGGGCCGCCCGATCACCGATATATCGGCAACGCTGGACGCGCCCGAACGGCTGATGACCAGCTGTGCGTCGGACATACGACGCGGAACGTCGTGAAAGAAGGGTTTAACCTCGGCTCGGATGCCGTGATCGGCGTAGTACGCAGTGACACGCTCACCATCCTCATCGCGCGCCTGATGGGCGACGCGGATATGATTCCGCAGGGCCTCGGGCAATGCTGCAATGGCTCCGGGGACCACATCGCTTAGGATGCGCGCACCCTGACTGCCGCCCATCACAAGGACTGACATCGGGTAATCGCCGGGCGGAATATAGCCTGCCGCAGCACGCTCCAACACTGCGGCGCGGACCGGGTTACCGGTATGGATGCCTTTGGCTCCTTCGGGCAGATCGGTTGGCCAGATACCGCAAGCCACCTGAGACACGCGGGTTGCGAACAGTTGGTTCACCCGACCCAATATGCCGTTCTGTTCGTGGATCATACGCGGGATTTTCAGCATCGTCGCCGCACCCAGCGCAGGAATAGACGGGTAGCCGCCAAAACCCACCACAACGTCAGGCCGGTCGCGCATCATCTGCAGCGCCATGCTGGTGGCGCCAACCGCGATCTTCGGCCCCACCATCGCCTTGGACGCCAAACCGCCACGTGCGAAAGTGGCTGACGAAGCCTCAACAATCTCGGTCGAATGTGGAAAACCGCTGGTGTAACGCGCGCCACGCGGATCGGTGGACAGGCGCACGCGCCAACCGTTGTGCAGCATCGCCTCGGCCAGCGCCTGCGCCGGGAACATGTGGCCCCCAGTACCGCCAGCCGCAATCAGAAGGTAGGGTTTGCTCATCAACCTCGCCCGCGCAGAATATCGCCCAGCTCGCCCTGTGGGCGGGTTCGGGTAAAGGCCAGCAACATGCCAACCGCGATGCCACCCGCAATCAACGACGACCCACCATAGCTGACAAAGGGCAGCGTCATGCCCTTAGCAGGCAACAAGCGCACCGCAACACCCATGTTGATCATAGCTTGCACACCGAACATGCAGGCCAGACCGGTGCCAGCCAGACGGATGAACATATCCCGTTCCTTCATCAGGCGCAGCAGCGAGCGCACCACGATGATCGAATACAGCGCGATGATTATCAGGACCAGGATCAGGCCGTATTCCTCGGCCGCGACAGCGATGATGAAATCCGTGTGTGCATCAGGCAAAGACCATTTCACCTGCCCCTCACCCACACCAACGCCGAAAAGCCCGCCCTCGCGGATCGCGTTGGTGGCATAGCCGATCTGGGTCGTTGGATCGACCTCTTGATTCAGGAACCCATCGATCCGGCGGGCGAAGTGTTCCGAGTTCGAATAGGCCAGCATACCGCCCAGAACAACGGCCCCGGCCATGCCGACCAGCAGCAGCATCGGCGCACCGGCCACGAAGTACATCACGCCCCAACCGAACAGGATCAGGCACGCCTGACCGAAATCGGGTTGCAACACCAGCATACCAACGATGGCCATGCACAGGGCGAAGGACCACAACCGTCCCGGAGGGCCGTTAATCTCTTGCGACGCGGCCAACAGCCACGCGGCCACGACAATGAAGCCCGGCTTGAGAAACTCGGACGGTTGCAATGAGGCGAACCCCAGCGAGTACCAGCGCACCGCACCCTTGCCAAAATCGGTCCCAAAGACCGGCAGAAAGGCCAGCGCCACGAAGGCACTCAGAAAGCCCAACACCGCCAAACGACGCACCAGCGTCGGTGACATCATCGAGGTCAGCAGCATCGCAATAAGCGCCAAGCCACCAAATATCGACTGGCGCTCAACATAGTGGAACGGGTCAAACCCGTTTCGACCGGCCAGCGGAGGAGACGAGGCCAGCCCCAGCAACAACCCAATGACAAACAAGATCAGCACGCAGGACATCGTCCAGCGATCAATTGTTCGCCACCACTTTGGTAGAATCGGTTCGCCGCGCTGGTCCTGGACCGCGCCATACACCATCTCAGTCATGAGATACCGCCACTCTCTGCCTCGTTAACGCCCCGTTTTCGGGATCTGTTTGAGAGTCTACAGTGAAATTGGCGTTTCGGCTAGCAGAATGACAGGGCGTTCGCGGAAATTGGCCCCAGGGGGCGGCGATCTCGAAGCACGAGCCTGCCACCCGATCTTTCGGGTTAACTAATCAACAAGTTCATAGTGTTTGATGGTTCTGGATTCGACCAGTTCAGCCTCAGCCGGATCAATGTGCGGACTTTTGTAATCTTCACCCACAAAAGCCTTCAGTGCATCCAGGTTTCTCCAAACCATTACGAAACTGAATTCGCGCGGTGTGTCGGACCGCGCGGCACCAGGCAGCACCTCAACGATGCCTTCCGTATTTCGCATCAAGGGGATCGCGATCTCATGGAAGAACTTCGAAAATTCAGCTTCTTTGCCGGGGCGAACTGTGACTTGGAAAATTCGAATGATCATCGGGGCACCCTTCTCTGCCTTGGACAGGTTGCAGTTCTTTGATGGCATAAGTTTATCACAAAACCGGGGCTTCCTTTGAATAGGCTACCCCTTGCCATCCCCGCCAATCCACGCCATGCGCTGCACATGAGCTTTGACACGATTATCCTTGGTGCCGGTGCAGCCGGTATGATGTGCGCCACCCATTGCGGTGGGCGCGTTTTGGTGATCGACCACGCGAAGGCTCCGGGTGAGAAAATCCGTATTTCGGGCGGCGGACGCTGCAATTTCACAAACATGTATGCGGGGCCGGGCAATTTCCTGTCGCAAAACCCGCATTTCTGTAAATCCGCGTTGGCACGTTACACGCAGTGGGATTTTGTCGATCTGGTCGGGCGTCACGGCATCGCGTGGCATGAGAAAACACTCGGGCAGCTATTCTGCGACGGGTCCTCTAAACAAATCATCCAGATGTTGCTGGACGAGATGGACCGCGCCGGGGCCGAGCTTTGGATACGCACCGAGTTGAAAGTTCTGCGCAAGACCGAGAGTGGCTTCGCGCTGGAGGTCGACCGCGAGGGGCAACGGGTTAGCCTGACCTGCGCCAATCTGGTGCTGGCCACGGGCGGCAAGTCTATCCCCAAGATGGGCGCGACCGGACTGGCCTACGACATTGCAAAACAGTTCGGCTTGCGGATGACCGAGACGCGCGCGGCGCTGGTGCCGTTCACCTTCTCGGACGGGAAGTTCAAGGACTTGTCCGGCGTTTCTCTGCCCGTGCGTCTGTCGAACGATCGCACCAGCTTTGCCGAGGCACTGCTGTTCACCCATCGCGGGCTCAGCGGGCCGTCGGTGCTGCAACTGTCCTCTTACTGGTGCGAAGGCGAAGAAATCCGGGTCAACCTGATCCCCGATTTGCCCCTTTTCAACCTGCTGCGTGACCAGCGACAAAGCGGCGGCCGCAAGGACCTGACTACGGAATTGGCCCGCCACCTGCCAGGCAGGTTGGTGGAATTTCTCAGCCAGCACATCCCGATGCAGGGTAATCTGGCCGACCAGTCCGATGCTGCCCTAAACGCCCTAACCGATACACTTTCAAATTGGACCCTGACACCATCCGGCACCGAAGGCTATCGCACTGCCGAGGTCACGCTGGGCGGGATCGACACTGATGACCTGTCTTCAAAAACAATGGAGGCCAGGGATGTCCCCGGCCTCTATGCGATTGGCGAAGCGGTGGATGTCACCGGGTGGCTGGGCGGCTACAACTTCCAATGGGCGTGGTCCTCGGGCCACGCCGCAGGAAGCGCAATCACGGCCCGTTAACCTACAACGTTGTAGCCACGCCCGCGCATGCAGTTGCGCACCAGAACTTCTTTGTTCTGGTTCTTGTTGATCACGTCCGCGCCAGCTCCAACCAGAGCGCCCGCTACAGCTGCACGGCCCAGATTGTCACTGCTGTCCTGAACGATACCGGTCACGGCCGCCGCACCTGCAGCGCCGATAGCGGCGTTTCCGGCGGTGGTGCCGTCAACGCTGGCCTGCGATGCGGCCAACTGTTGGCATTGCTGCAAGTCCACATTGTAGTTCGGCCCAACAGGGCCGTCGACGATCGGCTGATAATTTGCCCCAGTGTTGGTGCAAGCACCCGCCACCAGAATGGCGGGCAGGATCAGGGAAAACTTACGAAATGGCATAGTCATTACCTCGTGTTGAATTTGCAGGCAGGCAAAACCAATAAACATGGCGCGTCAAGCCGATAGCGTCTCAGCTTGGCGCAACCGGCGGTCTATCGCAAATGACTATTCCGCCAGCCGTTGGCGAACCTGTTTCGTGAAGTCCTCGCCTCGCTGTTCGAAATTGTCATACTGGTCGAAACTGGCCGCAGCAGGAGCCAGCAACACCGTTTCTCCCGGTTGAGCATCTGCCATTGCCTGCGCGACAGCATCGGCCATTGTGGTGCACACCTCCGCCTCAGCCTCGAGTTGCATGGCGAACCCAGCCGCCTCGCGCCCGATGACATAAGCTTTTATCACCTGATCGGCGGCACCGTTCAGCGCTGCCAGACCACCCTCTTTCTCAAGCCCACCGCAGATCCACCGAATCTTTTTGAACGCGCTCAACGCCTTTAGGGCGCTGTCCACATTGGTGGCCTTGGAGTCGTTTACAAAAGTCACGCCATTTGCTTCAGCGATGATCTGGCTGCGATGCGGCAGGCCGGGATAGCTGTGCAGCGCGTCCTCGATCACGCGCGGCGCAAGCCCTAGCGCTCGACAGGCAGCATAGGCGGCACACGCATTTTGGTGATTGTGTGCGCCGGGCAACCCCTTGATCTCACGCAGGTCTATGGAACCGGCCTGACGCCCCTTGCGGTATTCCGCCAAAAACCCCTTGCGGGCAAAGACCTGCCACCCCGGTCCGGTCAGCTTGCGCGCCACCGAAACACGGATCACCCGGTCGTCCACAGGCCCTTCTGCCAACTGCCCAGCTAGAAACGCGCCTTCGTTTTCATCAACGCCGATCACGGCCCGGTCCGGTCCACCTTCGGCAAACAGACGGCGTTTGGCGGCAAAATAACCCCCCATCCCGCCATGCCTATCCAGATGATCCGGAGAGAGGTTGGTGAAGACCGCCACATCCGGCGTCAGCGAGCGCGCCAATTCAGTCTGATAACTGCTGAGTTCCAGCACCACGACCGAGCCGTCTCCGCCGGGATCAATATCCAGTACACCGCGCCCAATATTCCCCGCCAGTTGCGCCTCACGTCCCGCTTCGGTCAGGATGTGGTGGATTAACGCCGCTGTGGTCGATTTCCCATTCGACCCGGTCACCGCAATCACGCGCGGAGGGATGTCGTAGTTGTTCCATTCAGGCCCCGCAAAAGACCTGAAGAACAGTCCGATATCGTTGTCCACCGGCACGCCTGTTTCCAGCGCCGCTGCGACCACCGGGTTCGGTTCGGGATAGAGATGCGGAATACCCGGCGACACGATCAACGAGGCGATGTCGTCAAACGCTCCATGGCGGTGCAAATCAGTACAAGTAAAACCTTCCGACTCGGCTTTTTCGCGCGCGGCAGGGTTGTCGTCCCAACAGACTGGTTCAGCCTTACCCGCCCGCAACGCGTGCGCCGTGGCAAGACCCGACCGGCCAAGCCCCAGAACCGCAACTTTTTGCCCTGAAAACCCTTTGACCGGGATCATGCCGCCCACCTTCTTACGACGTCCAATTGGCCGTCACACTGCGCAGAAGAAACAGCCAATGGCAAGGGCGACCAGAGGCTCGCGCAACAGCGCGAGCCGGGCCAAACAGGTGGCAGGTGGACCGAAGGTCCGCCGAACCTGGCGGGAGCGTTACCGGACTTTCAAAGTCGCCAGACCAATCATCGCCAGGATCAGCGAGATGATCCAGAACCGGATCACAATGGTCGGCTCAGCCCAACCTTTTTTCTCATAGTGGTGATGGATCGGCGCCATCAGGAACACCCGGCGTCCGGTGCGTTTGAAATACAGCACCTGAATGATCACACTCAACGCCTCGACCACAAACAAACCACCGACCACGGCCAGCACCAATTCGTGCTTGGTCGCCACCGCAATCGCCCCCAGAGCACCGCCCAAAGCCAGCGAGCCGGTGTCGCCCATGAACACCGCAGCCGGAGGAGCGTTGTACCAAAGAAAGCCCAATCCGCCGCCGAACAAAGCCGCCGTAAAGATCAGAATTTCCCCGGTTCCCGGCACGTAATGCACGTCCAGATACTCGGTAAAGTCGACCCGACCAACCGCGTAGGCGATGATCCCAAGAGTTGTCGCCGCAATCATGGCTGGCATGATCGCCAACCCATCCAAGCCATCCGTAAGGTTCACCGCATTGGCTGCCCCAACAATCACAACAATCGAGAACGGAATATAGAAAATGCCCAGATTGACCAATGTGTCTTTGAATACCGGCACGGCCAATTGGTTCTGCAACAACTCCGGATGATGCAACGACGCCCAGAGCGACGCTAAAGCGGCAATAATCACTCCAAGCGCCATCCGGGTCCTTCCTGAAACACCCTTGGTGTTTTGCTTGGACACTTTGGCATAATCATCCGCAAACCCAATCGCCGCATAGGCCAGTGTCACGAACAAAACCATCCAGACATAGGGGTTGTCCCACCGCGCCCAAACCAGCGTCGACGTCACCAGCGCACCCACGATCAGCAACCCGCCCATAGTGGGCGTACCCGCTTTTGAGAAATGCCCCTCTGGACCGTCATCCCGGATCGGTTGACCCTTGCCCTGCTTGCGACGCAACACATTGATCAGCGGTTTGCCAAAGATAAAGCCAAAGACCAGCGCCGTCAGAAATGCTCCGCCCGCTCGAAAGGTGATATAACGGAAGAGGTTAAAGAAATCCCCTCCATCCGACAGGGCGGTCAGCCAATAGAGCATGTCAAAACCTTTCTAACGCGGCGATCATGGTTCAAGCGCGCTCCCTTGCCCCATTTTCCGCAAACCGTCAACAATCTGCGCCAGTGCCATGCTAAGCGAACCTTTGGCCAGCACCGTATCCCCCGCACGGATCAATTCCGGCAGGTGTTCCGCCATCTCGGCACTGGTCTCGAACCAAAGTCCACGCTTTTCTTCGGGCAGCGCCGAATGCAACGCCTTCATCAGCGGCCCGATACAATGGACTTGATCGACCTGCGCCATTGCAGCGACATCCGCCATCCCGGCGTGCATGGCGATTTCCTGCGCACCCAACTCTTTCATATCGCCCAAAAACGCGACCCTACGCTTGCTTTGCGCGGCAGCCAGCACGTCCAGCGCGGCCTCCATCGAGGTGGGGTTGGCGTTGTAGCTGTCGTCCAGCAACTCGATCTGCCCACCCGTTGCCAGCGGCAGCGTTTCCCGCACACCGCGCCCTTTGACCGGCGACCATTGCCGCAGACCGGCGATGGCATCGTCGAGTTCAACGCCCATCTCGACGCAAGCCGCCAATGCCCCCAGCGCATTCATTGCAAAGTGAGTACCTGCAGACTGCACGTCGTAGGTGATGGCTGCATCGCCCACGGTGGCGCTTGCATGAACCGCGTTGCTGCCCTGCGTCACGCCGATCAGATTGTAATCAGCCGCCTCACGGCCAAAATCAACGATCCCGGCTCCGTGGTCTTTCGCGGTTTGGCGCAAGATGTTCGCGTGTTCGATGTCGGCGTTCACGATGGCCGCGCCGCCGCTTTCAAGCCCTTCGAAGATCGCAGCCTTTTCGTGGGCAATACCTGCAACGGACTCGAATGCCTCAAGATGCACCGCCGCCACAGTTGTCACCAGCGCCACATGCGGACGCGCTTGCCGTGCCAGCGGAGCAATTTCTCCGGGGTGGTTCATACCGATCTCGATCACCGCGAATTCGGTATCTCGTGGCATCCGCGCCAACGTCAGCGGCACACCCCAATGGTTGTTGTAACTGGCCACACTGGCATGGGTTTTTCCCTGCGTTTCCAAAATGCAGGCCAGCATTTCTTTGGTCGAGGTTTTGCCGACACTACCAGTCACGCCAACAATACGAGCATCCGTCCGGGCACGGCCCGCGATGCCGAGTGCCTCCAGCCCGGCTTGCACGTCATCGACGATCAGCAACGGCGCATCTTCGGACACACCTTCGGGGATGCGGGATACCAGAACCGCGCCTGCCCCCTTTTCCAACGCCTGCGCCACGAAGTCATGTCCGTCCCGCGCGGCCTTGAGGGCCACGAACAGATCACCGGGCTGGAGAGTTCTTGTATCGATCGACACGCCATTCACCGCCCAATCGGCCGTCACGCGACCACCGGTTGCCGCAGCGGCCTCAGCCGCAGTCCAAAGCGTCATGCCACCCTCCCATCCAGCGCGGCGACGCTGATACTTGCCTGTTCTACGTCGTCAAAGGGCAGCACCTGATCGCCGACGATCTGGCCGGTTTCATGCCCCTTACCCGCGATCAGCAACGCATCACCCGGTTGCAGGGCATCAATACCGCGCAGGATGGCTTCGGCGCGGTCACCGACCTCAGTAGCCTCCGGCGCACCCAGCAGAACAGCGGCACGGATGGAGGCAGGATCTTCGCTACGCGGGTTGTCGTCGGTCACAAACACAACATCTGCATTGTCAGCAGCCGCTTTGCCCATCAGCGGTCGCTTGGTCGCGTCGCGATCCCCACCTGCGCCAACGATGGCGATCAGACGCCCCATAACATGCGGCCGCATCGCCTTGAGCGCCGTGGCGACCGCATCAGGCGTGTGCGCATAATCGACAAACACAGCCGCGCCGTTTTCACGTGTGGCGGCCAGTTGCATGCGCCCCCGCACCGTTGTCAGATGCGGCAGGGTTTCGAACACGCGCTCGGGTTCCTCACCCGCAGCGATGACCAGACCACAGGCAAGCAGGATATTCTCGGCCTGAAACCCTCCGATCAGGTTCAAACGGGTCTGGAAGACTTTGCCTTCCCAAGAAAACCGGAGGTCCTGCCCAGTCGCATCAAAGCGCTGGTTCATCAGGCACAGGTCGGCATCGCCTAGCCCAACTGTCAGGATGTTTTGCCCACGCGCCTCGGCAATCTTGCGCACCTCTGCACCCTTGGGATCGCTCATATTGATCACAACGGTACCGTCCTGCGGCAGAACCCGATCAAACAGCCCAGCCTTGGCGGCGAAATACGCCTCGAATGTTTCGTGATAGTCCAGATGGTCCTGCGTGAAGTTCGAGAACCCCGCGGCGGTCAGGTGTACCCCGTCCAACCGGCGCTGTTCGAGCCCGTGTGATGACGCCTCCATCGCAGCGTGTGTCACGCCGTTCTCAGCGGCCTCAGCCAGACAGCGATGCAAGGTAATCGGTTCCGGCGTGGTATGGGCCAGCGGTGCGGTCCATGCCCCCTCAACCCCTGTGGTTCCGAGGTTCACTGCCGCGTGACCCAGCTCGATCCAAATCTGGCGCACGAAGGTAGAGACCGAGGTTTTTCCGTTTGTGCCGGTAACGGCCACAATGGTCTGCGGCTGTGCGCCGAACCACAAAGCGGCGCATCCGGCCAATGCCTGACGCGGGTCTTCGACCACGATCAGCGCGGCATCGGATGCAGCCAACTCGCTGGCGGCGATCTCAGCGCCCTCAGCGTCGGTCAGGATCGCCGCAGCCCCCATGCGCAGGGCATATTGAATGAACTCTCCGCCATGAACGCGGGTTCCGGGAAGGGCAGCAAAAAGGTAGCCTTCCTTTACCTCACGGCTATCAACGGCCAGACCAGTGATGCTTGGATTCGCGCCGCCTCGTGCGGTCAGGGCCAGTTGGCTGAGTGTTTTTGTTCTTGCGCCCATACCCCACCTCGATTGGACAGCCTAATTTGAGGTCAGGGTTATAGCAGCGCGCGCTTCAGGCTCAAGCCGAGGACGCAGCCCCAACAACGGTGCAATGCGCGCGATCAGCTCTGACGCAACGGGAACGGCCGTCCATCCAGCCGTCCGACGCTTTTCGCCATAGGCGACAATGGACGGCTCATCCAGCGTGACGATCAGCACATATTTCGGATCATAGGCCGGGAAGATCGTCGCAAAGGTCGCAATGACCTTGTCGTCATAGTAACCACCGCGCGGCTTGGGTTTATCGGCTGTGCCGGTTTTCCCGGCCACATCATAGCCCGCGACATCGCCAAAGCTGGCCGTTCCGTCCGTCACCACCTTTCGCAACATCTTCTGAGCCTGCGTCGCCGCGCTGGCTGACATCACCCGTGGCCCGTATTGCGCTCCGTTCTTGCGCAGGATGGTCGGGCTGACATAGTGCCCACCATTGGCAATCGCGGCGTAACCGGCCGCCAGATGCATTGGACTGGTCGAAAGCCCGTGACCATAAGAAATGGTCACTGTGCTGAGTTCGCCCCATTTCTTCGGCTTGAGGGGCTCGCCGCCGGCAGCCTCGACAATCTCAAACGGAGTTGGTTCAAACATACCCAGCGCCTTCAGGAAATCCTGCTGCCGCAGCGCACCAATCTGCAGCGCCAATCGCCCGGTACCCCGGTTCGAGCTGTGGACGATAACGTCGGCCACGCTGATCTTTCCGTAATTCTTGCCGTTGAACTCACCAATCGGGAAACGGCCGATTTTCATCGGGCCAGACGTGTCGATAATCGTCTCAGAGTTCACCAAACCCAGCTGCACTGCCTGAGCGGCAGTGAAAATCTTGAACACGGAACCAAGTTCATACACGCCCTGCACATAGCGGTTGAACAGAGGGCTGTCGGATGGATCAAACCCCGAGGTCGGTGGGCGCGGCCGGTCGTTCGGATCAAAGGACGGCAGAGACGCGGCCGAGACTACTTCCCCCGTATGCGCGTTCATCAAAACGGCCGAGGCGCCCTTGGCGTTCATGATTTTCATGCCGCCATACAGCACCTGCTCTACCGCCGCCTGAACCGTCAGGTCCAGCGACAGTTGCAGCGGCTTGTTGCCGTTGGCCGGGTCGCGCAGATAATCGTCAAACTGCTTTTCAACACCTGCAACGCCGATAACTTCGGCGGCGCTTACGCCCTCACGTCCAAAGCCGGAACCGCCCAGAATATGCGCGGCCAGGCGGCCATTAGGGTACAGCCGCATTTCGCGCGGTCCAAACAGGATGCCGGGATCGCCGATATCGTGCACCGCCTGTTTTTGTTCAGGCGAGATGCGTTTCTTGATCCATAGAAACTTTCGGTTGCCTGTGAAGTCCTTGACCAGACGCTCTTTTTCCAAATCGGGGAAGATCGCCACCAATTGATCAGCAGCCGCAATCGGGTCGATCATCAAAGGCGGCTGAGCATAGACCGAATACGTATCCAGATTGGTTGCCAGAATGCGCCCTTCGCGGTCCACGATGTTGGCGCGCTGCATGGCGATCGCTGCGCCCGGCGCTGAGGCCAGTGGTTCCTGCGCCTCGGACGTGGCCAGCATTCCCATGCGGACGCCAACCACCGAGAACGCGCAGAAAAAGAACAGGCCTAACACCAAAAGGCGCCCTTCGGCACGAGCGCGGGCGCGATCTTTCATGTCTTCGTGGCGCTGGCGGATGTTCTCGCGCTCAATAGCCTTGGGATTCTCGCCCCGTGCGCGGGCGTCGAGGATACGGGCCAGTGGGCGCAGAGGCGTGCGGGTCATGGAATCTGCACCTCGCCCAGCGCCTGAGTGCTTGTAATCGCCTGCAACTCAATCGGGTCGACGATGGGAAGATCCGGGTCCTCGGCATATGAAATCTGGTCGGCTCGACCGAATTGCTCGGCCCGTAGCGGCAGAAGACCCAGCCTCTCAAAGTTCAGGTCCGCCAACTCGCGCAACCGATCAGGCCGGTTCAGATAGGCCCATTCCGCATTCAGAACGGCCAAACGTACCTGCGCCATGCCGATCTCACGCTGCAGTTTCTGGGTTTCCTTCACGACTTGCTGGGTGCGGTAGTTCTCCTGATACGCCCAAAGCGCCAGTCCGAATACGCACAGAGCGGTCAACACATACAAAACACTCTTCATTTCGCCCTTCCCCCAAGTTGCGGCATCCCGATGGCGCGGGCATCAATTTCCCCCGCCGGAGCCTCAGTCCGCACCGCAACGCGCAGCTTCGCCGAGCGGGCGCGCGGATTTTCCTGCAATTCCTGCTCATCCGGCCCCACAGCCTTGCGGGTCTTGAGCGTAAATTGCGGCAGTTCCTGCTCCAATTCGGGCGCATAGCGGTTGGCTCGGCCCGTTTTGCCCGCACGGGACTGAAAGAAGCGTTTGACCATGCGATCTTCTATCGAGTGAAAGGTCACAACAGCCAGTTGCCCGCCCGGATTCAACGCCCGTTCAGCGGCCATAAGCCCCTGAAACAGTTCTTCATATTCCGCATTCACAGCAATCCGCAGCCCCTGAAAACTGCGTGTCGCCGGGTGCGATTGGCCCGGCTTTGGGCGCGGTAGACAGGATTCGATGATCTCGACCAAGCGCAAGGTCGTGGTGATAGGCTCCTCGGCCCGCGCCTTGACGATGGCTTTGGCGATCCGTCGGCTGGCGCGTTCTTCGCCAAAATGGAACAGGATGTCAGCCAGCTGCACCTCGGTTGCCGAGTTCACCAGATCAGCGGCACTTTCACCCTCCTGGCTCATTCGCATGTCCAGCGGGCCGTCCTTCATGAAGGAAAAGCCTCGTTCAGCCTGATCCAACTGCATCGAGGACACGCCGAGGTCCAGCACGACACCGTCCAGATCCTGCGCGTATTCATCCATGCGTGAGAAAACGCCAGGTTGCATCACAAGCCGGTCACCATAGTCACCCGCCCAATCATCCGCCATCTGGAAAGCCAGAGGATCACGGTCCACGCCAACAACTTTGTCAGCGCCCGCGTCCAGCAAACCACGCGTGTACCCGCCCGCCCCAAAGGTGCCATCAAGCCAGACGCCGGACACCGGCGCCACCGCAGCCAGCAGCGGGCGCAGCAGAACAGGGATATGTGGTTTATCGGAAGGGGTCTCAGCGCCGGCCATGCCGTTACGCGTCCCCGACGCCGTCTAGAAACTCCAGAGGATCGAAATCCTCGGGCTGCTCATCCAGCCATTCCTCGGCTGCGGCCAATTCCTCGGATTCGTAGGTCTCGGGCTTCCAGATTTGGAACGTATCACCGGCAGCTATAAAGAACGCCTCGCTCTCAAGCCCAATCTTGTTGCGCAGCTTGGCTGGCAGAACGAGCCGCCCCGTTTCGTCCACTGTGGTAGGGAAGGACTGACCATGGAACATGCGCTGCAACATCTTCCGCTGCATCGAGCCGCGCGGCAGCGCGTCAATTTTGTCGTCGACCTCGTCAATCGCCTGCATGGTATAGCATTCAAGGAATTTGCGGCGGTGGTCGCCGTAGACAATCACCAGTTCGGGGGTGTCACCGGGCTGCCAGTTGGGATCAGAGGCTTCGAGCACACGGCGAAACGAGGCCGGGATCGACACCCTGCCCTTCGCATCCACCTTGTGGTGGCTTTCACCTCTAAACCTGCGCGCCAAGACGACTGTCCCTTTCGCTTGCGCCCCACCTAAATTTCACGCCCCCCGGATGAAAAACGGCGGGTTGATCTGCTGCCACCGATCAACCCGCCGCATTGACCCGCCTTGCGGGATGTCCAGCTGCGCGCGCCACCTGGGGGGATGTCTGCTCGCCCGCGCGCCGGATCTCTTGAGTGATGAAAGCGAGATGCCTGTATGAAACCTGTTTTTGTTGGTTCGGGGTCGTTTGGCGCCCCATGTGCCTCGTCCTCATCGGATGTACAAGGGATGCCATGGGAATTCATGGAAATCAATAGTAAATTCGTGCACATACATAGGGAATCGCAACATAAGCGAACACCAATCAAAAGAAAACCACCCAAAATACACTATTGGTAGATATATACCGCGACCCGAACACTATATATCGACACTTGGCGGCCACCCATTTTGTCCCATGATTTCCCAAATATAATCGTCACCGGTCCTAAATTCACCCTTCTAAGGGGTAAGAAGTTATAAAGTCACTGGCCGAATCACCTGTTTGAATGGGCTTGGGATAACCGTTTGATCCAATCACCACCTGCCCCCCATGATTTCCCATGCGCCGAAAAACCCGATCTGGCTCCTATGCGGGCCGCCATGATCGAAACGCACAATTTTCGGAACTACGCGCTCAAAGAAGCGGCGCTTACCGACCTGCCGCTCATTTTGGGCACTCGCAAATTTGGAACAAACTTACTCAAAAGCCTTGTTTCCAAGGCCTTTAGGCGCCCGAATTCTCAACACGTTGATATCTATGCAATTGCTGCATAGCGGCATTGACGACGCAAGGCATTGTGCAAGCGCAGCATTCGCTTATTTTCATCCTCAAGCAAACGCCGGAACACACCGGCAGCAACGAAATATATCGAGTATCGCAGATGGCTGCAGCAACACATCAGACCGCGCTGAAAGGCGCAACGGCAACTGGCCTGACTTCATTGATCGAGGCCGCAAAAACACGGTTTGTCCGGTATCGCATCTACCGCCGGACAGTAAACGAATTGTCCGATCTGTCGAACCGGGAATTGGCTGATCTGGGCCTGCACCGCTCGATGATCCGCCGCCTGGCAATGCAAGCGGCCGAAGAACACACAGCGCGGTAAGCGCGCAACGACATACCGAGATCAGGTCCTTCCTCCTCCCTTTAGGACCTGTATTTCAGCGGCGATATCTCTCCTCCTCCCTGATATCGCCGCGATTTATACCGGCCCAGAACGCCGGACACTGACACACCGGGTACTCCTCCTCCCTTTCCCGGTGTTGAAAGCGCGCGGCGACGTCTTCCTCCTCCCTGACGTCGCCGCGTCTTATAGATACCGGGGTCAGACCCGGATGCGGATACATCAGGGCTCTCCTCCTCCCTGCCCTGATGTTGAAAGCGCGCAGCGACACCTCTCCTCCTCCCTGGTGTCGCCGCGACTCTTACATACCGGGGTCAAACCCGGGTTCGGATACATCAGGGCTCTCCTCCTCCCTGCCCTGATGTTGAACAGAACGGCGGTTCCCTCCTCCTCCCTGGGAACCGCCGTTTTTGTTTTTTCAAGCTGGATGTAGAATAGAAACCCGAACGGATAGTCAGGAGCTTCCAATGGCCGCCTATTTCATCGCGCAGATTTCCATTCACGACCCGGACGGGTATCAGAAATACCTTGAAGGTTTCATGCCGATCTTTGACCGCCACGGAGGCCGCCTTTTGACAGTCTCATCCAAACCCGTGGACGTGATCGAGGGCACTTGGGCCGAAAACGGTATCGTTCTGATGGAGTTCCCTTCCCTCGAAGCCGCCAAGGCATGGAAGGATGATCCCGACTACATCGAATTGGCAAAAATTCGTCACCGCACGGCGACGGCGAATATGATTCTTGTTGAAGGGCTTTAGAACGGCACGTCGTCCTTGGCTGACAAGAACCGCGAAACCACCTTTTTGGTTCCCGCCTTATCGAAATCGACTTCGACCTTATCGCCTTCGATGCCAATCACCGCGCCATAACCGAACTTCTGGTGAAACACGCGCTCACCCAGCGTGAAACTGGCCAGTGCGGTCGCGTCGATCACCGTATTGCGGCTTTCGCGCGGCTGAGACGTTCCGTACTGCCCCTGCCGCGCCTGCAGACGTTTCCAGCCGGGCGAATTATAGACATTCGCCTCGGCTGCGCGGGTTTCGATGCCCGCCGTCGGCTGACCTCCACCATACAGCCCCGGAGGCGTCAGTACCTCCACATGGTCCTCGGGTAGTTCGTCGATGAACCGAGACGGCATCGCGTTCTGCCACTGCCCAAACACCCGACGGTTGGCGGCGAAGGAAATGGTGCAGACCTCTTCGGCGCGGGTGATGCCTACATAGGCCAGCCGCCGCTCTTCTTCCAAACCCTTGATCCCGGATTCGTCCATCGACCGCTGAGAGGGGAAAAGCCCGTCTTCCCACCCCGGCAGGAACACGGCGGGAAACTCCAGCCCCTTGGCCGCGTGCAGTGTCATGATCGAAACCTTGGCCCCGTCGCCTTCCTGCTCGTTGTCCATGACAAGGCTGACATGCTCCAAAAACCCTTGCAGGTTTTCGAAATTGTCCAGTTGGTTGACCAGCTCCTTGAGGTTTTCCAACCGTCCCGGAGCCTCGGGTGTCTTTTCGTTCTGCCAATGGGCGGTATAGCCGGATTCGTCCAGAATGATCTGCGCCAGTTCGATGTGCGACACCTCGGGTTCCCCGAACCGCAGAGGCGCACCGTCATCAATCACCGAGTCATCATCGACCTCTATCCGTTGCCCGCGTGTCATCGAATTCCACCGGGCCAGCCCGTCGATCAACTCGCGCAGGGCCTTGCCGCCCTTGCCCTTGATCAATCCGTTGTCGACGGCAATCCGCGCCCCATCGACCAGAGACACGCCATTCTCACGCGCCGTCATCTGGATTGTCTGCTGCGCCTTGTCACCCAGACCGCGCTTTGGCGTGTTTACGATCCGCTCGAATGCCAGATCGTCGCCAGGGCTGACCACCAGCCGGAAATAGGCCATGGCATCGCGGATATCCATCCGCTCATAGAATCGCGGGCCGCCGATTACCTTGTAAGGCAGACCAATGGTCAGAAACCGATCTTCGAATGCCCGCATCTGATGAGACGCGCGGACCAGAATGGCCATCTCATCCAATCCCATCGGGCGCACACCACGGGTGCCGCGTTGCATCGCGTCGATTTCCTCGCCGATCCAACGAGCTTCTTCCTCGCCATCCCAATGGCCGATAAGGCGGACCTTCTCGCCGTCCTCCGCGTCGGTCCAAAGCTCTTTACCCAAGCGGCCTTCGTTGCCCCGGATCACATTTGACGCAGCCGCCAAAATATGCGGGGTCGAACGGTAGTTCTGCTCTAGCCGCACCACATAGGCACCGGGAAAATCCTTCTCGAACCGCAGAATGTTGCCCACCTCGGCGCCGCGCCAGCCATAGATCGACTGGTCGTCATCGCCCACGCAGCAGATGTTCTTATGCGCCCCGGCCAACAGCCGCAGCCAGAGGTATTGGGCGACGTTGGTATCCTGATACTCGTCCACCAGAATGTAGCGGAACCAGCGCTGGTATTGCTCCAGCACGTCCTGATGGGTCTGGAAGATCGTGACCATGTGCAACAGCAGGTCACCGAAATCCACCGCGTTCAGTTCGCGCAGACGGGTCTGGTACTGCGCGTAAAGCTCAATGCCCTTGTTATTGTAAGCACCGGCATCCGCCGCAGGCACCTTGTCCGGCGTCAGGGCGCGGTTCTTCCAATCGTCAATGATCCCGGACAACATCCGTGCGGGCCAGCGTTTGTCGTCAATATTGGCCGCCTGAATCAACTGCTTGAGCAGACGCAGTTGGTCATCCGTATCCAGAATGGTGAAATTCGATTTCAGATCCACCAGTTCCGCGTGCCGACGCAGGAGCTTGACGCAGATTGAGTGAAAGGTTCCCAGCCACGGCATCCCCTCGGCCGGTTGCCCAAGCAACCGCCCCACACGTTCTTTCATCTCACGCGCGGCTTTGTTGGTGAAAGTCACCGACAGAATCTCATTCGGGCGCGCCCGTCCGGTGCTGAGCAGATGCGCGATCCGTGCGGTCAACGCCTTGGTCTTTCCCGTCCCAGCCCCAGCCAGCATCAGGACCGGTCCATCCAACCGCTCGACCGCCTCACGTTGCGCCGGGTTCAACTCGTCCAAATAGGGCGTAGGCCGTGCGGCCATGGCCCGCGCGGACAGCGATGCGCCTTCAAAGGCGTCCATTTCGTCGAAACTGCTCATCCCCACAAACTACGCCGGATATGCGTCAAGGGAAAGAGTTTGTTCACGGCTTGTTCGCGTAAAATTTTCAATGGCTTCGCATCCGATCTGATCAATTCGACGAATTTTGTCTGAACATCAACCACCCTCATTAACCACCTGTCAAAGCTTGCCATTGATGCTGAGGCCAAAGCTGTGGGAGCGCGGAACATGAAAAACCTAAGCGGCGCGGGCGTAAAGTCTCGCCTGAAATTTTTGGTCATCATTTTGACAATGGCGGCGCTGACGGCCCTGTCGGGATGGGGTATCTACGCGATTCCTGCGCCTGTGGTCGATAGGATGTTGGAATCCGACCTGCGCCACGCCGCAACGCAATTGAACCGTCAAGTCGTCTCGCACCTCGAAGACGTTGACGCAACCTTCGGTATTGGCGCGCTGAGCAGCCATGACAAAGAATTTCTGGAACTGCTGCCGGCCACGTCAGACATCTATCGGTTCAAACTCTTTGACGCTTCCGGCAGGGTGGTCTGGTCGACGCGCCCATCGGATGTGGGTTCAGTCAATTCCAAGGCGTATTTCGAAGACATCCTTAGCCAGGGCAACATCTTCTATAAACATGAAGAGAAACCGCTGACCGAAGTAGGCAATTTCGACGGTGAGCTGCTGGAAGCCGCAGGCCCGCAAACCCGACATGTGGCCGAGATTTACACGCCCGTCATTCGCGAAGGTCAGTTTCTGGGGGCGATCGAGTTTTACTCGGACATCACAATGGTTCGGAACCTGTTCATAAATCGGGTTCGGTTGTCTTTGGCTGCGCTCAGTGGCATTGCCCTGTTGGCGTTATCCGTGGTGACATTGGTGATCTTCCGCTCCAACAGAAGGCAGGTGCGTAGCCTGCGCGCCCGAGCCACCAAAGAACGCGAATTGAAGGACGACCAACTGCGCCTGGCGCGTGAGGTTCGCTTGCTGGGTGAGTTGAACGAATGGCTGCAGTCCAGCCGATCCTTGGACGAGCTGTTCGACATGGTCTCTCGCTTTATGACCCATATCCTGCCCGAGGCCGAGGGCAGCGTGTACGTCTATTCGAACTCGCGCGACGTGCTGGATGGTTGCGCAAGCTGGAACGGCGGCTCCCACAAGGCTCATATCCACCCTGAAGGCTGCTGGGGGCTGCGTCGCGGGCGAACATATGAATACGGCGCGTCCGAGATCGACTTTGTCTGCGAACATGCCGAACCACATGACGGACGACCCTATTTCTGCTTTCCAATCCTCGCGCATGGTGAGACTGTCGGCCTGCTGCACCTGCGCGCACATGAGGGATCGGATGAGGTTTTCCATGCCAGTAAGAAGCTGGCCCAGCTTTGTGCCGAACAGATCAGCATGGCGATTGCCAATGTTAGAATGCGGGATCAGTTGCACGACCAATCCGTCCGCGATCCGCTGACTGGCCTGTTCAACCGTCGCCACATGACGGAAACTTTGCGTAAGTCCATCAGCCGCAGCCAGCAGACCGGCGCCCCGCTGAGCTTGATCGCCGTGGACGTAGATCATTTCAAAAAGTTCAATGATACGCATGGGCACGATGCCGGAGACATGGTGTTGCGCGCTGTGGGGTCTGCCCTTGAGCAGGGCTGTGACCGGGATGAGGTGGCCTGCCGCATCGGAGGTGAGGAATTCATGCTGATCCTGCCGGACAACACCCCCGATGACGCAATGACGCGGGCTGAGCAAATGCGTCAGGCGGTCGAGGCCGTCACGGTTCGCTACGGTGAGAAATCCCTCCCGCGCATTACGATTTCTGCGGGCGTTGCCCACTATCCGGCGCATGGCACGATGCTACAGGACCTGATGCGCGCAGCAGACGACGCCTTGTATGTGGCCAAGGACAAAGGGCGAAACCAGGTGCAGGTCGCCAATGGGGCAGTTTCGGTTTCGGCTAGGGTGATGGAAGGAAAGGACCAGTCGAAGCAACGCCCTCCGGCGTCAGCGGCCTGAAAACCTTGCAGAATCGCGCGGCAGGTCGGATCAATTCATATGGACCTGCACAGCTCATTCCCCGGCATTGCCGATCTGAAACGCCGCGCTCGAGTTAGGATTCCGCACTTTGTCTGGGAGTATCTGGAAAGTGGCACAGGGACCGAGATCGCGCTGCATCGAAACAGAACCGCGCTGGATGATATTGAATTCTTGCCCTCGATCCTACGCGGCCCGATCGAATACGACACAGGCGTGCGTTTTTTGGGTCAGGACTATCCACTGCCGTTTGGAGTAGCCCCCGTCGGCATGTCAGGATTGATCTGGCCAGATGCGGAAAAACTGCTGGCGCGCGCCGCCGCCAAGGCGGGCTTGCCATATACGCTGTCGACCGTCGCCAGTCAGAGCCCCGAGGATCTGGCTCCTTGTATCGGACAAAATGCCTGGTTCCAGCTTTACCCGCCGAGAGACCCGGACATACGCACTGATCTTCTGACACGTGCCAAAACCGCTGGTTTTTCAACGTTGGTCCTTACCGTTGATATTCCGGTCGCTTCGCGACGAGAGCGGCAGGTCCGTTCCGGACTGACCAACCCTCCCAGGCTGACCCCGCGACTGCTGGCGCAAATCGCCCAAAGCCCCGCCTGGGCTTTGGCCATGGCACGACATGGAATGCCGCGAATGCGGACGCTCGACAAATATATCGACGGGGATAACGCGTTATCCCCAACGGCGCACGTTGGATACCTTATGCGCACCTCGCCGGACATGAACTACGTCAAGTGGTTACGTGATGCGTGGGATGGGCCGTTCATTGTGAAGGGCGTAATGCGTGCTGAAGACGCGGATAGGCTGAAACAGGCCGGCGTTGACGCCCTTTGGGTCTCGAATCACGGTGGGCGGCAGTTCGACGGTGCGCCGGCCAGCATTTCCGTTCTTCCTGCCATACGCGCAGCCACAGACCTGCCGCTGATCTTCGACAGCGGAATCGAAGGTGGACTCGATATCCTCCGCGCCCTGGCACTTGGGGCGGATTTTGTCATGTTGGGACGCGGATTTATGTATGGTTTGGCGGCCTTAGGTCCATCAGGACCGGCCCATGTCATCGACATTCTTCGACAGGACATATTGGCCAATATGGGCCAGATGGGCGTTGCTCAGTTGAATCAAATTGCGACACATCAGCACGACAATTGATGCTGCGACGCAGAAAGGCTAATAAGTTTGCGCCAACAGACGGCGTTTGCGAGCGTTAACATGCCGGTTCTACCCAGAACTACATATGTACGTGGCCGTATTGTCCGCCTATTAACACGGCCAAACCATCAAGACCGGGACTTCAAATGACCGACTTCAAAAAGATCCTGATCGCCAACCGCGGCGAGATTGCCATTCGCGTAATGCGCGCAGCCAACGAGATGGGCAAACGCACCGTCGCAGTATTTGCTGAGGAAGATAAGCTGGGACTGCACCGCTTCAAGGCGGATGAGGCCTATCGCATCGGCGAAGGCATGGGACCGGTCGCAGCGTATCTGTCGATTGACGAAATTATTCGCGTCGCCAAGGAATGCGGTGCGGATGCGATCCATCCCGGTTATGGCCTGTTGTCCGAAAACCCGGACTTCGTGGATGCCTGTGTCCAGAACGGCATCACCTTTATCGGCCCCAAGGCTGAAACGATGCGTGCCCTGGGTGACAAGGCCAGCGCACGGCGTGTGGCTATCGCTGCCGGTGTTCCCGTCATCCCGGCAACCGAAGTGCTGGGCGATGACATGGACGCGATCCGAGCTGAGGCCAAAGAAATCGGTTATCCGCTGATGCTGAAAGCCAGCTGGGGCGGCGGCGGACGCGGCATGCGCCCGATCAATTCTGAGGATGAGCTGGAAGAAAAGGTCCTGGAAGGTCGCCGCGAGGCCGAAGCTGCCTTTGGCAATGGTGAAGGGTATCTTGAAAAGATGATCACCCGCGCCCGCCACGTCGAAGTTCAGATCCTCGGCGACAAGCATGGTGAGATCTATCACCTGTACGAACGCGACTGCTCGGTCCAGCGCCGGAACCAGAAGGTCGTCGAACGCGCGCCCGCCCCTTATCTGAGCGAAGAGCAGCGCGCGGAAATCTGCGAACTGGGCCGCAAAATCTGCGCCCATGTGAATTATGAATGCGCCGGCACCGTCGAATTCCTGATGGATATGGAGACGGGCAAGTTCTACTTCATCGAAGTGAACCCGCGTGTGCAGGTGGAACACACCGTCACCGAGGAAGTCACCGGTATCGACATCGTGCAGGCTCAGATTCTGATCGCCGAAGGCAAGACGCTGGCCGAGGCCACCGGCGCCGCAAGCCAGGCTGACGTACATCTGACCGGTCACGCGCTGCAGACCCGGATCACCACCGAGGACCCGCAGAACAACTTTATCCCAGACTATGGCCGCATCACCGCATACCGCTCGGCCACCGGCATGGGCATCCGTCTGGACGGCGGCACCGCTTATGCAGGCGGGGTGATCACGCGGTATTACGACTCGCTGCTGACCAAGGTTACCGCCAAGGCCCCAACGCCCGAGGCTGCAATTGCCCGGATGGACCGCGCCCTGCGCGAGTTCCGTATCCGCGGCGTCAGCACCAATATCGACTTTGTCATCAACCTGCTGAAGCACCCGACGTTCCTGTCGAATGAGTACACAACCAAATTCATCGACACGACACCGGACCTGTTCACCTTCAAGCGCCGCCGCGACCGTGGCACCAAGGTTCTGACCTATATCGCAGACATCACCGTGAACGGTCACCCTGAAACCAAGGATCGTCCCGAACCTCGCGCCGACCTTAAGGAGGCCAAGCCTCCTGCGTTGAAGGGCGAACCCAAAATGGGAACCCGCAATCTGCTGGAGCAGAAAGGCCCGCAGGCGGTCGCCGACTGGATGAAGGCCCAGCGTCAGTTGCTGATCACCGACACGACCATGCGCGATGGCCATCAGTCGCTGCTGGCGACCCGGATGCGCTCGATCGACATGATCAAGGCAGCACCGTCTTATGCTGCTAACCTGCCGCAGCTATTCTCGGTTGAATGCTGGGGCGGCGCGACTTTCGATGTGGCATACCGCTTTCTGCAGGAATGTCCGTGGCAGCGTTTGCGCGACCTGCGCGAGGCGATGCCGAACCTGATGACCCAGATGCTGCTGCGTGGTGCGAACGGTGTTGGCTATACCAACTACCCTGACAACGTGGTGCAGGAATTCGTTCGTCAGGCGTCGAAAAACATCGACGTGTTCCGCGTATTTGACTCGCTGAACTGGGTCGAGAACATGCGCGTGGCGATGGATGCGGTCGTCGAGAACGGCAAAATCTGTGAGGGCACCGTCTGTTATACCGGTGACATCCTCGACCCGGACCGCGCCAAGTATGACCTGAAATACTATGTCGGCATGGCGAAAGAACTGCGCGACGCTGGCGCGCATGTGTTGGGCCTGAAGGACATGGCGGGCCTGCTGAAACCTGCCTCGGCCAAAATCCTGATCCGTGCCCTGAAAGAAGAGGTCGGTCTTCCCATCCACTTCCACACCCACGACACCGCGGGCATCGCCAGCGCCACCATTCTGGCCGCGTCCGAGGCGGGTGTGGACGCGGTGGATTGCGCGATGGACAGCTTCTCGGGCAACACGTCTCAGGCGACGCTGGGCACCGTGATCGAAGCACTGCGCCATACTGAGCGCGACACTGGTCTGGACATCAAGGCCATCCGCGAGATCAGCGATTACTTCGAGGCAGTCCGCGGCCAGTACGCGGCATTCGAATCCAGCCTGCAAGCCCCGGCGTCCGAGGTCTATCTTCATGAGATGCCGGGCGGCCAGTTCACCAACCTCAAGGCGCAGGCGCGCAGCTTGGGGCTGGAGGAGCGTTGGCACGAGGTCGCACAGATGTATGCCGACGTGAACCAGATGTTCGGTGACATCGTAAAGGTGACGCCATCATCCAAAGTGGTCGGTGACATGGCGCTGATGATGGTCAGCCAGGGGCTGACACGTTCCGATGTTGAAAGCCCTGACACTGATGTGGCCTTCCCTGACTCGGTCGTCGACATGATGCGTGGTAATCTGGGTCAGCCTCCGGGCGGGTTCCCCGACACGATTATCCAAAAGGTGCTCAAGGACGAAGCCCCGAATACCCAACGCCCCGGCAAGGATGTCCCTGCTGTCGATCTGGAAGCCACCCGCGCCGAACTGTCCCAACAGTTGGAAGGGAAAGAGGTCGATGACGAGGACCTGAACGGCTACCTCATGTATCCCAAGGTGTTCCTGGATTACATGGGCCGTCATCGGATCTATGGGCCAGTCCGCACCCTGCCCACCCGCACCTTCTTCTACGGTATGGAGCCGGGTGAAGAGATCTCAGCCGAGATTGACCCCGGCAAGACGCTGGAAATCCGCTGTCAGGCCATCGGCGAGACCGATGAAAAGGGCGAGGTCAAAGTTTTCTTTGAACTCAACGGCCAGCCCCGCGTGATCCGGGTGCCGAACCGCATGGTCACGTCAACCACCCAGGCGCGGCCCAAAGCCGAGGCGGGTAACCCCGACCATGTCGGCGCGCCTATGCCGGGCGTGGTCGCCACTGTCGCCGTCACGTCAGGCCAAGAGGTCAAGGAAGGCGATATGCTGCTGACCATTGAGGCCATGAAAATGGAAACCGGCATCCACGCCGAACGCGATGCGGTGGTGAAGGCCGTGCATGTTCAACCGGGCGGCCAGATCGACGCCAAGGACCTGTTGGTCGAACTGGAATAACAAAAAAGGCGCGCAAATTGCGCGCCTTTTTCTTTTTGAACGGGTGAAAATATCAGCCGTCTACAACCTCATCTTCTGCCACTACGTCTGCCTCGGCTTCCGCGGCCTCTGCTTCGGTTTCTACCGTGGCTTCTTCGAGTTCTTCGGGCTCAGGCAGCCCCAATAGATCATGCAGTTCGTTCATTGCATCCGGAGACAATTCACGACCGCCTGTCAGTGCATCATACGCCTCCTGCGGGTCAGCCGAGTTTGCAAGGGTATCTTCGGCATCCTGAACAGCCTGCTCAGCATCGGCCACAGCTTCATCGTGCTTGTGTGTCGCGGTGATGCCCTGCTCAATCTCTTCTTCGGTCGGGGCGAATTGCTCTTGGATTTGCTCGTCTGACAAACTTTGCAAATCTGTCAGTTCGGTCTGCTTCTCTTCCAAGTCCGCAGTTACGTCAGGGTATCCCAGAACACTTTGCTGATAGGAATACAGCTTGCCCGGCATACTATTCGGGGCAGCGTTCATAAGCGCCGTCTGGCTGGCATGCGCCGCATTGAGCGACTTCAGCTCGGATGCAAGTTTTCCATGTTTGTTGGGTGGAACGGTTTCTTCGTCCAGCGCAACAACCGCTTTGGGTTTTGCAGGCTTCACAGCCTTTGGCTGATGTTTTTTGCCCTTAACGACGTTTTCAAGCTTAGTCATAAAAGCCGGCTTGTTTGTGCTTTTAGACTTCGCCGTTTTCTTCTCTTTGTTTTTTTTCAGCCCCAGCTTGCCCAGCAGGCCTTTCCCCGTGCCGGCAGACTTCCTGCCGGAATTGCCTTTGGCTTTTGCGCCGTGCTCGCCAGATTTGTTGCTGGCTTGGCTACCGCCACTGCCTTTATCACCGCTATTTCCCTTGCCACCGCCGTTACCACCACCATTGCCACCGCCGTTACCACCACCATTGCCACCGCCGTTACCATTCTTGGCGATAGCCATATCCGGCGCAGCAACAACCGCAACAAAGCTGGCCGCCCCAACCAGCATCAAAGAGGTCGCAATCACGCGCGATATCAAAAATACACGTCTCATTGTATTCACCTTTTCCTTTCGCTATTGGCACCACAAGCCAAGGAAATGCATGTGCAAAACAAAGTATTTGAATAAACTGGAGCTGAATTATGGCAAACCTGCGGCGGAAAACGCCGCACGCCATTTTCCGCCGATAGCCCAAGCACCCACAATTTAATGCACGCAACTGGAACAACGCGAGAAACCGGCTAATGTTTCAGGCACCGCGTGGGCATTCGCGCGGTTTTTCTTTATCTAGCAGAGGCCCGTATGCTGACCATCACCCCCATCTATGCCGCTTTGCTGGCGATCCTGTATGTCGCTCTCAGCTTTAAGGTCATCAGCCAACGTCGCACCGACAAGATTTCCTATGGTGATGGCGGCAGTACGGATATGCTCAAGGTGATGCGGACGCATTCCAATTTTGTTGAGTACACGCCGTTTGCCTTGCTTTTGATTATGATGGTTGAACTGCAGGGGGCTGGCGGATTGTTGTTGAACCTTCTGGGGCTGACCTTGCTGGGTGGTCGATTGCTGCATGCCTATGGCTTTGGCCGCAGCCCACAGATCGTGATTCTGCGCCAGATCGGCATGTTGCTGACTTTCACAGCCATTCTTGTGGCTGCAGTTGCTAATCTGGTGCTGGCGCTCTGACCCGATTGGCAGGCTTAGCCCGCCAATACCCGTGTCTGAATCATCGGAGCTTGCATGAAGACCGGCTCAACCTCGACAAGCCTATCCTCGTCGCGGGCGCAAAAAACTGTGGTCAATACTATGAGCACGGCCAAAAGTGCCATTTTCATGTCTGCGATACGTGCCATTTCGTCACCTCGAACCTTATTGTTTTGTAATGCTCTTTGTCTTTAACGCGCGGCCCCCGGATTTCCGTCGAAAGATTTTTCCTCTTTTTTGTGTTTTTCCGCTTGCAGGCCCGCGTGGGAATTTATACATCCCTCCTCACTCAACGGCGCGGGCGTAGCTCAGGGGTAGAGCATAACCTTGCCAAGGTTAGGGTCGGGCGTTCGAATCGCCTCGCCCGCTCCATTGAGAGGTCTTTAGGGCCAACATATGTATCTGATGCGGGCGTAGCTCAGGGGTAGAGCATAACCTTGCCAAGGTTAGGGTCGGGCGTTCGAATCGCCTCGCCCGCTCCAGATACCAAACTCTCCGAACACACTGGTTCTTTCCTAGGCATTGCGCCATTCTGGCCATGATTTCAATCATGCACGGAATTCGCCAATGTCGGAATGTGTCATTCGCCCCCTCACCGCCGAAGAAGTCGAGCATGCCGTAGATTGGGCCGGTCGCGAGGGGTGGAACCCAGGCGTGCATGACGCCGCGTGCTTTCGTCCAACGGACCCGGATGGTTTTTTTGGCGGGTTTCTGGATGGAGAGATGATCTCATCCGTTTCTGCGGTGAACTACGATGACGCATTCTCGTTCCTCGGGTTCTACATAGTTAAGCCAGAGTACCGGCATCACGGGCATGGGCTTGAGATCTCGCAGTATGCGCTGGCCCATTGCGAAGGGCGCAACATGGGGCTGGATGGCGTGGTTGAGCAGCAGGACAATTACCGCAAGTCCGGCTTTACTTTTGCCTATAACAACTATCGTTTCGCCGGCACGAAAACGCGGATGCTGGCCAAGCTGGGCAGCGGACCAAACGATCACATCTCTGATCTGATAACCGCGACGGGTGAACTAAAAGCCTACGACCGTGAACTGTTTCCTGCGCCGCGCGACTTGTTTCTGGAGAGCTGGCTGAGCGCTTACAGCCATGTGTCGAAACTGTATACCGAGAACGGCAGGATCAGAGGGTATGCAACGCTGCGCCCCTGCCTCACGGGGTACAAGGTCGGGCCCCTTTTTGCAGATACGGCCGACATCGCGCGGGCCCTGCTGGCTTCTCTGTTGACGTCAATCCCCGAGGACCACAACGAGCACGAGATTTTCGTCGACATGCCCCAACCCAACGCGGCCGCTTTTGCGCTGGCCGACGAGCTTGGACTGGACAAAGTATTCGAAACAGCGCGGATGTATTCGGATCACGAACCGGACATCGACCTGAACCGCATCTTTGGCGTGACCACGTTCGAACTGGGTTAGAACGCCTTGAAAGTCATCGTCGTCAGCGACCTTTCAATATCGGGAATCACCAGCAGGTTTTCGTTGATGAAATGGCCCACATCCTCGGTTTCGGGGATGTAGAGTTTCAGCAGCAGGTCATATTCGCCGCTGGTCGAATAGAGCTCAGAGTGGATTTCACGCAGGGCGATTTCCTCGGCCACTTTGTAAGTGGTGCCGGGTTTACAGCGGATTTGGATGAAAACGCAGGTGGACATGGGCCGGGCCTTGTTGGTTGACTTGACTGCAGGCTGGCACGGGCAGCGCCCCGGCGCAATCCCCTGCAACAGTTTGCATTGAATGCCATGTGTGGTCTGGAAAAGCCCACCCTTCCCCGTCTATAAGCGCGCCTGTAGCAAAAGGAATTCACCCATGCGCAGCGCAAAGATCAGCCGTCAAACCGCTGAGACCGAGATCACGGTCGAGGTCAATCTGGACGGCACCGGCACCTACGACAACCAGACCGGCGTCGGGTTCTTCGATCACATGCTGGATCAGCTGTCGCGCCATTCCCTGATCGACATGACAATCCGCGCCGAGGGTGACTATCACATTGATGACCACCACACGGTCGAGGATACCGGAATTGCTCTGGGTCAGGCGCTGACGCAGGCGTTGGGCGACAAGAAGGGCATCCGTCGTTACGGCGAGTGCCACTTGCCGATGGATGACGCTCAGGTCCGCTGTGCGCTGGACCTGTCGGGCCGCCCGTTCCTGATCTGGAACATCGACCTGCCGACGCAAAAGATCGGCACATTCGATACCGAACTGGTGCGCGAGTTCTTTCAGGCGCTTAGCACGCATGGCGGCATTACCCTGCATATCGACCAGTTGCATGGGTTCAACAGCCACCACATTGCCGAGGCCGCCTTTAAGGCCGTCGCCCGCGCGCTGCGGCTGGCCGTGGAAACCGACCCGCGCAAGGCGGATGCGATTCCGTCCACCAAGGGTGCGCTGTAAATGCTGATAGCCATCATTGACTACGAGAGCGGTAACCTGCACTCGGCTGAAAAGGCATTTCAACGCATGGCGCGCGAGGTGAATGCGGGCGAGGTCGTTGTGACCTCGGACGCGGATGTCGTTGCACGGGCCGACCGCCTTGTCCTGCCCGGCGACGGTGCGTTTCCGGCCTGTGCCGCCGAGTTGCGTGGCCACAAGGGTATCTACGACGCCATGGTCGAGGCGGTCGAACAGAAAGGCCGTCCGTTTCTGGGCATCTGCGTCGGAATGCAGCTGATGGCCTCGAAAGGCCATGAGTACAGCGAAACGGATGGGCTGGATTGGGTCGCGGGCGACGTTGTGCGGATCGAGCCGTCAGACGCAGCGCTGAAAGTGCCCCATATGGGCTGGAACGATCTGGTGCTGGAAAGCAATCACCCCGTGTTCAACGGTGTCAAATCAGGCGACCACGTATATTTCGTCCACTCCTACCATTTCCGTGTCACCGACCCGGCGCAGCGGCTGGCCTACGTGGACTATGGCCAAGAGGTCACGGCCGTGATTGGCCGTGACACGATGGTTGGCATGCAATTCCACCCGGAAAAAAGCCAGGATGTGGGCCTGCGCATGATCGGGAACTTCCTGACCTGGGCGCCCTAACGGTTACTGAACGCGTGTCCAGGTCTGCCCACGGCAGACCAGACCGCCAGCAACGCAGCCTTTGACGGTCAGTTCATTCTGGCTGTCCAGCGTCATTTTCGAATTGTAGGTCTTGTCCCGGTCCGGTGCCCAGATCTTGCCGTTGTCGTACTGACCGTCGCCTTCGGGAACCATGTCCCAGATGATCTGTTTGCCAAGGTTTTCGTATTCCAACTGCTGGTCGCCATTGCCGTCAAAAGCACTGTCGATAGTGCCGCAAATTGCGCTGCCGCATTCCGAAATGGTCACGTGCAGGTAACCACCAGTGTCACCCGGCTGGGTCTTCCACAGCCCGTCCACCGGATCAGCCGCAAACGCGGTTGTCGCCATTCCAACAAGCCCTGCTGCGAGTAGAAGTTTCTTCATGATGTTCTCCCTGTTTTGCCCTCACCTTGGCCCGGTGACGGGCCTCGGGCAAGAATGACTTAGCGTCGCGTTGCATCCCCTGCCCTGCCTGTGCCATACGCCGCCCGTGTAACACTGATATAGGGCCGCCTGACATGATCCTCTACCCAGCTATCGACCTGAAAGACGGCAACGCCGTACGCCTGCTGCGCGGTGAAATGGACAAGGCCACGGTGTTTAACGAAGACCCTGCGGCACAAGCACGTGTCTTCGTCGAAGCCGGGTGTGAATGGCTGCATCTGGTGGACCTGAACGGAGCCTTTGCGGGTGAGCCGGTCAACGCCGCGCCAGTCGAGGCGATCCTGAAAGCCTGTGACGTGCCCGCTCAGCTGGGTGGAGGCATCCGTGACATGGCCACCATAGAGACCTGGATCGAAAAAGGTCTGGCCCGCGTGATCCTGGGCACCGTCGCGGTTGAAAACCCGGATCTGGTGCGCGAGGCGGCGAAGGCGTTCCCCGGCAAGGTCGCCGTTGGCATCGACGCCCGCAACGGCATGGTCGCCACCAAAGGCTGGGCCGAAGAAACCAACGTTCAGGTCACCGATCTGGCCCGCAGTTTTGAGGACGCGGGCGTCGCCGCTATCATCTATACCGACATCAACCGTGACGGCGCGATGCAAGGGCCGAATATCGAAGCGACCGCAGACTTGGCCCGTGCGGTATCGATTCCGGTGATCGCCTCGGGCGGTGTCAGTTCACTGGACGACCTGATCGCTCTGCGCGATTGCGGCGTGGAATTGAACGGCGCGATCTCTGGCCGCGCGCTTTATGATGGCGCGATTGATCTTGCCGCGGCCTTGAACACCCTTAAGCAAGGCCGCTGACGGCCTGAAACTGGACTTTCAACATCGTCGCACCTAATAAAAGGCTATACCGACCGCGCAAACGAAGGTGCCTTGGATTTGGCAAATGAACCGAAAGAGATAGTTGTTCATATCGGTCACCCAAAAACGGGAACGACAACCCTTCAAAAAACCTTCAAGAAAAGCGCCAAGGCGTTGGAAAAATGCGGAGTCCTCTATCCGGTACAGAGCCGGGCATACAGCCACAAGCTCTTGATACCTTTGTGGCTGCATCGTTCGGCACAGGAAAGCATCGAAAGGGTCAACCTAGGGACACTAGAACAACAGATTAAGCGCGGCCAGAGGGTTTGGACGGACATTCGACGAAAGTTCTCGGAACCGGGTTATAGGCAATTGGTCTTAAGCTCGGAGCACCTGTATTCTTGGGTAACGCCGGGCAATGTCGGGAATCTGCGCAACGTCCTTGACACAATAGATGCGGATCGCAAAGTCGTTGTATATATCCGAGAACCTTCAGCCGCCTTTTTGTCCAATGTGCAGCAACACCTCAAGAAATCGGGCGACATACGCATACCGCGCCCAAATCAAATAGAGAAGACACTCACGATCATTGACGCAGCTGGAATCGGAAAGATTCAGGCGTCCAAATTTCAACGTGACACACTCAAAAACGAGAACATCATAGATGACTTTTGCAGCAAGTTTCTGCCTGCGGTAAAGGTTTCTGATTTGTCCGTCTCTAATGATGCAAAAACGAGCCTGTCGGCTGAGGCCATGGCGCTATTGCAAGCGCATTTTCGGGATGATCCCGACCTGCGGTTTCTCGGCAAATTGGGGCGGACAAGAAGGGAAGTATTTATTGACCGTTTCGACAAGAAAATTGAAGGTTTTTCGCGTCCAAGTCTTCATCCAGAAATACGTTCTGCATATCGAGCCTATGCCACGGACTACAATTGGCTAGCCGAACACCAACAAATTGAGTTTCCAGAAGCTGAACCAGCGCTGACAACCGGGCAGGACCCGCATGAATTACTAGCCGCAATCAAGGATGTTTCAGACCTTTGCCCAGTAAATCCATGCAGGCTCGCCGCCTTAAAGCAAGAAATCTGTAATGCGCGTGCTTCCTACAATCGGACCAGCATAAGACTGCGCGAACTTCGAATGAAAATCGCCAAGCGTTTCTAAACAAGCGTCGGAAAACACTTACGTTCCTTCGAGACGCGAGGGATTTTCCTGAATAATCTGTTGTTCACAGCGTGAAGTATAACGTTGTCCTACTGCGCAGCAGCGTTGGTCAATTTGGCCAAGGCCCCACGCATCTTTTCAACTACAGGCGAGCTTTCTACATCGTCGAGTTCGTCCATGGTCTCTTTTGGGTCTTCATAGGCCAACCAAACCTGACCGTTTTCGTCCTCATAGGCCTGTACCTTCAGTGGCAGGAACAGCCCGGCGCGTGGGTCGATCTGCATGGCCGGCGTACCCAGTGCCGGATTGCCGAAGATCAGCACTTGATTGGCGGGAATTGTCAGTCCGACCTTTTCAGCTCCAGCCGCGTGGTCAATCCGAGCAAATACGGTCGCGCCCGCGTTTCCAACCGCAGCCTCAAGCGCATCCAGCGCCTCGGACACAGATTTATCCGTGTTTACCTTGATGATATCATCTGCCATCGCCGCGACGGTTCCTACGAAAATGAAAGCGGTCGTGAGAAAAAGTTTACGCATCTCATTGAACTCCTAATGAATTTGGGGACAGTTTCCATGTGATTAAGAGATGTGACAATCACAAGTCTGGCATCGGCGGGGCTTTGCCGGTTCGGCACAGCATTGATCCGATTAGCGTTCAAGCTCCCACAATCGATCTCAATCCGTAAACAATTAAGGGCGAACGAGGTGAATTTGCACTGATCAGCCGCAAAAAGGTCAAGGTTCGCCAATTCGGCTGGATCGCAATCTTATGCCGGAGTTTCATCGTGTCCTATTCGAAGGCATCGCAGTCAATGGAAAATTGGCGCCACTATGCTCCGGTCGTCAGTTTCTGCGCATCAATTTTTGCCAGCGCCAGCCTGTTATTTTTTGTTCAACCGCTGTTTGCCAAGCTTGTTCTGCCCAAGATTGGCGGAACGCCAGCGGTCTGGACCACCGCCATGCTGTTTTTCCAGTTGATGCTGATCCTCGGGTATCTATACGCCCATATGCTGACCCGCTGGTTTACCCTTCGCTGGCAGCTTGTGACGCATCTGACCTTATGGGTGCTGGCGCTTGGCTTTCTGCCCCTGGCCACGCAGGAAGGCTGGAGGTTTGATTCCTCGCAATCAATCGCCCTGCAAACGCTTGCGTTGTTTGCAGTTGGTGTAGGTGTTCCGTTTGCGGTGTTATCCGCGAACGCGCCGTTGCTGCAAGCTTGGTATTCGCGCTCAGGCGGGCCGTCGGCCAATGACCCCTATTTTCTATATGCGGCCAGCAATGTCGGCTCGCTGTTGGCCCTGCTGGCCTTTCCATTGGTTGCCGATCCTTTCTACGGCGCGCGGGATATCAGCCTGTTCTGGTCCGTCGGCTTTGCCGTTTTTGGTGTTCTGCTGGCGATCAGCGGCGTGATTGCGTTGCGCGGCCCGTCAGGCGCTACGCTTCCGCAAGAACCGAGCGGGGCCAGCAGCGCCCTGAATGCAAAGACAATTGCCACTTGGGTTTTCATTGCCTTTGTCCCCTCGTCGCTGATGCTGGCCACCACAACCAAGCTCAGCATAGACCTTGGGTCCATCCCGCTGATCTGGGTCGTGCCTCTGGCCACCTATATCCTGACATTCATTCTGGCCTTCGCAAAGCGGCAACCAAACACTTTGGAGAGCCTGAAAATCCCGGTTCTACTTGCCATGGCAATCAGCGTGGCCCTGCTTTTCAGAATAGGATCGGCGCAACTGCCTCTGGCGGCAATGTTGGTTTACATTCCGCTTCTTTATCTGGTCGCCATGTTTGCACACCGGCTTCTCTACGAGATGCGCCCCCCTGCCGAGCATCTGACGACCTTCTACCTTGCTCTCTCGGTTGGAGGTGCCTGTGGCGGGTTGTTCAATTCTATCATCGCGCCCGCCTTGTTCGACCGAGAGATTGAGTTCGCTCTAACCTTGCTTGCTGCTGGCGGGCTGTTCCTGATCCAAACTGGAACCTTCAAACTGCGCCAAGCTATGCTGGGCTTTGCCGTGGCCGCTCCTCTAGCTTTCGCGTTGGCGAGATTGAACGAAGGAACCGCGACTGATACAAATACGCTCCCCACGATTGTATCAACCATTCTGGTCGCCGGTGTTTTGTTGAGCTTCAGAAACAGACCGACACGGATAGTGGCAGCTATTCTTATCTTACTGGCGCCGACCTTGCTTCCAACAACCGATGTTCACTTCCGCGACCGCAGCTTTTTCGGAACACACGCGGTTTATGATCGGGACGGCTTTCGGGTCTACAAGAACGGCACCACCATTCATGGCGGGCAAAGGCTGACCGCGTCTGGTGTCCGTCCGATTGGGTCATCTTACTATCATCCGGACGGTCCGATGGCCGAAGTTTTGACCTCAGAATATGGGCGGACCTCGGATAGCATCGGTATCGTTGGCCTCGGGACCGGTGCGCTGGCTTGCTATCGACAGCCACACCAAACCTGGGATTTCTTCGAGATCGATGAGACCGTCGACCGGATCGCCCGCGACCCGGCGCTATTCACCTACATGTCAGAATGCGCCCCCGAGGCGGCCACCCATTTGGGGGATGCGCGCATAGTATTGGCGCATCAGAAATTCGCATTCGATATCATGGTTCTGGATGCCTACAGTTCGGACGCAATTCCCTTGCACCTGATTACTTTGGAAGCGATCCAAACCTATATGAGCCAGTTGACCCGGGATGGGATTTTGGTTTTCCACATTTCCAACAAGTACTACGATTTGGCACCGCAACTGGCCCGATCTGCGGAACTTCTTGGTCTGCACGCCGCGATCAAGTGGGACACAGTCGACGAACAGGCGGCGCGACAGGGCGCATCAAACTCGCTTGTCGCAATCCTGAGCCGCGATAAAAACCAAACCGGTGCGTTCATTGAAACAGGTGCGTGGAAGCCCATGGCTTCCGATGGCCACATTGCCTGGACCGACGACAAGGCCAATCTGCTTTCCGCACTTAGAATATTGGCGCACTAAAAATGCAGCGCTAAGCCTCATTCAATACAGTTAAGCGATTTGAAACCTCTCCACTCTGGCATCGGATGGGCTTTGCCGGTAGAGGTGCCCTCAATAGAGGACACCCCATGCTAAAAACCCGCATCATTCCCTGTCTGGATGTCGCCGATGGCCGTGTGGTCAAGGGCGTAAACTTTGTCGGTCTGCGCGATGCAGGCGACCCGGTGGAATCCGCCAAGGCCTATGACGCTGCCGGTGCGGATGAGATTTGTTTTCTGGACATTCACGCCACTCACGAAAACCGCGGCACGATGTTTGACGTGGTGCAACGCACTGCCGAACAGTGCTTTGTCCCCCTAACCGTGGGTGGCGGGGTTCGCACCAAAGACGACGTGCGCGCCCTGCTATTGGCAGGTGCCGACAAAGTCAGCTTTAACTCAGCCGCTGTGGCCAACCCGGATGTGATCGCAGAATCGGCAGATCAATTCGGCAGCCAATGCATCGTCTGCGCCATAGACGCCAAGACTGTCAGCCCCGGCAAGTGGGAGATTTTCACTCATGGCGGTCGTAAGCCAACTGGTATCGACGCTGTTGAGTTCGCCAAAACCGTTGTCGCCAAAGGTGCAGGTGAGATTCTGCTGACCTCGATGGATCGCGACGGCACCAAGGCGGGATTCAACCTGCCCTTGACCCGTGCGATTTCGGATGCGGTGGACGTGCCGGTGATCGCCTCGGGCGGCGTCGGAAATCTGGACCACCTGGTCGAAGGCGTCACCGAAGGTGGGGCCAGCGCCGTGCTGGCCGCCTCGATCTTCCACTTCGGCGAATACACAATCCGCGAGGCCAAGGAACACATGGCCGCCGCTGGCATCCCGATGAGGCTGACATGAGCATTCTGCACGATCTGGCCGCAACCATAGAAGCTCGCAAAGGCGCCGATCCGGATTCCAGCTGGACCGCAAAACTGTTGGCCAAAGGTCCCGAGAAATGCGCCGAGAAATTCGGGGAAGAGGCCGTCGAGGCGATCATCGAAGCCGTCAAGGATGACAAGGCGGGGCTGACGGCCGAGGCTGCGGATGTGCTTTATCACCTGTTGGTGATGCTGGCCGCACGCGACGTGGCGCTTGACGATGTGCTGACCGAATTGGCCCGTCGTCAAGGCGTCAGTGGCATAGCCGAAAAAGCTGCGCGCCCCAAAGGGTAACCGACGGGGTTCCGTCCTTTCGCGTCCGCCTTTATGATCGGGCTTCACGGTCCACAGATCAAAGGGCGCAAGAATGATCAGAGCTTTGGCCATTGTTCTGGCCCTTGTGACGCTGTCAGCGTGCGCAACACCACCCGCAACGACCGGAGACGAGGTTCAGCGACTGGCGACCAAAATCCAAAGCCTCGGCCCTGACATCGACCCCGAAGAGGCTGATCGAGCCGCGAGGATTGCATACTCCTACACCGCGCAATTGGTACAGGAGTATGAGATCACCGACCCTCCGCTGATTCACAATGCCAAGGTCAACAAGGGCCTGCGCCCGCGCGGCCTGTGTTGGCACTGGGCCGAAGATATCGAACGTCGGCTGAAACAAGAAAACTTCCAGACGCTTGAACTGCATCGCGCCATTGCAAATGCGGATAACCCGTTCCGAATAGACCACAGCACCGCCATTATCAGCCGCAAGGGCGAGACGATGTATGATGGCGTGGTTCTTGATCCTTGGCGCTATGGCGGGGTGTTGTTCTGGTCACTCTTGGTAGAAGATACAAAGTATGAATGGGTACCGCGCGACGTCGTTCTGGAAAAGCGCCGCGCGGAACAATACGGTGAATTGCTACCCTATTCCGGAGGGTAGTTTTCAAAGCTTGGACGAGATTACCCCAGTCGCAAACCCACCCATGCGCAATTCGCCAAACAAACGCTGATATTCAATCTTGGGGCAGCGGTTCATCACCACATCGACCCCACGCGCCTGCGCGGTTGCAGCGGCTTCAGGGTGTTCGACGCCGATTTGCATCCAGACCGTGCGAAGGTTCGGGAATGCAGCCAAGGCCTCATCAACTATGGGCGGGACGGCTTCGGACCGGCGGAAGATATCGACCATGTCCACGGGCTCGGAAATCTCGGTCAGCGAGGCCCTGACGGTCTGACCAAACAACTCTGTCCCGGCATGGCCCGGATTGACCGGAATGACCGTATACCCTTTCAACGACAGATACCGCGCCACGTAATAGCTGGGCCGCACTGGGTTCATCGAAACGCCGACCACTGCAATCACTTTGGTGCGCTGTAGGATCTCTTTCAGATGGGCATCGGTGTGTTCAGTCATGCCTGCACCCTAGTCGCTGTGTCCAAAAGAAAAAAGCGCCCAGGTCGGACCTGAGCGCCAGTTGTTGGAACGAGGGACAGTGAAATGACCCGCGGCAGTTCCGTTCCGCGGTCACTGTGACATTTAGGCATAAGTTGAGAGAAAAAAAGAGGTCACGCGCATTTTTGTGATGACATGTCACAAAAAGCGGAATGTCGCCTATTCCTCGTACAGGATCACGGGCCAGTGCGCCTCGGCCATCCGAATATAGGCGGCCGTGTTCTGGCGCCACATACGTTCAATCTCGGGCGAGTGGGTCAGGTACAGACGGCCATTCACCAATTGCCAGGCAGTCGGGTCCGTGCTGAGCAATGCGCCCTGCGCCATAGCGTATGCGCAATACCCGCCGAACTGAGGCGCAAAGGCACGTGGATCGCGCTCGAACGTTTCACGGTTTGCAACTGACGCAAAATGCCACTCGGCCCCTTTCCACGTGATAGCGTGCTCTGGCTGCCCTTGGACGGGTGCGTCTTCGGTGAAATAAGACACAGCATCATACCCAGCTATCGCCGCTCCATCCGTTTTGTAGAAAACAGACTTAACTTGCGCCTGAGCAGTAGGGGCAAATACAGAGGCGGTCATCGCGCCAAGCAGGTAACGTCGAGTCAGCATCACAGAATTCGGATCAGAAACTTCAGGCTCTCAAAATGCAACATTTCTGGCCGAGTGAAACCCCAATTAACGTGGTTGTGAACGTCTGTGGTGCAATTCCGACCGTCAATCAAAGATGTCTTCGATCACATCCCACGCCTCGTCCATCACGCGTGAGAACATGCTCTTTTTCTTTTTTTGCTTCTTTTTCTTTTGGCAAACCGGCGTTTTAACCGTGTCGCGCTTTGCCTTGCCCTCAGTCAGTTTGCGCTTGGGAACCATCTTGAGGTCGTGCAGCGGCGCGCCGCAACTGGAACAGCTCAGTTCATGGCGCTGCTGCCCTTTCAGAACCAGCGCGGCGCGAGTCCCGCAATAACAGCAGGTGGCGATTTTTGATGGGCTTGGAATGACGCTCTCCTGTTTATCTGTGCCTTGAGGCATATAGGGCAATTGCAGCGGCATTTGAGACGTTGAGCGATCCAAACCCGCCTGCTGCGTCGATTTTCACCAGTTGATCAACGGTTTCCTTGGTTTTCTGCCGCAATCCCGGCCCCTCGGCCCCCAGAACCAAAGCCACCGGCTGATCCAGTTTGCCACCCAAAGCCGTTTCGATGGTTTGGTCTGCCTCACCGTCCAGACCCAACACGAGGAACCCCATATCCTGAAGCTCTACAATAGCATCAGCCAAATTGCGAACGCGCAGATAGGGTTGACGCTCCAGCGCACCACTGGCGGTCTTGGCCAGCGCTCCGGTTTCCGGCGCGGAATGGTGTCGTGTGCCAATAACCGCACTGGCACCCAGCACCTCAGCCGAGCGCAGAATCGCCCCGACATTGTGTGGGTCGGTCACGCGGTCCAGAAGAATCACACGAGGATGTTCGCGGCCAATGCAATTCTCTGCCAATCCACCCCATTCCAGCGGCTTCACCTCAAGCGCTGCGCCCTGATGGACGGAGCCCGGATCAATTGGCGCCGTGAATTTGCGCGGATCGACCATTTCGGCCTCGATCCCAGCAAATTCAATCGCTTCGGCCAGTTTATCTTGCGCATTTCGCGTCACGATCAGTCGCAGTTTCTGCCGTTTGGGATTCATCAGCGCATCGCGCACAGCGTGCAGGCCGAACAGCCAGACAGTTTCCGCAGCGGCAGCTTTGCGCGCCTGTTCCTTTTCGACGACCCACTTGGGTTTCTTCATTTTCTTGGGCCTCCGGGCCGGGAATTCGGTTTCCTGCGTCAAAGCGGAATTTTCCTGTTGACGCTCCTTTAAGGCGCTAGTAATCACGCCTCCACGTCAGGTGCAACGCCTGACAGTGGGCGACAGGCCGCAAGGTGTGGCAGGGGACTGTAACTCCCTCGCGGAGACGCACGCCTGGTTCGATTCCAGGGTCGCCCACCATCTTCCTCAGATGGTTACAAAGTGCAACGGGCCGCTAGTTCTGCAGAACGCCCCATTCTTCCGCGATTTTCCCTCCCCGCACGGCCAGCACCACCCCGAACTGGTTTAGAACGGCCTCGCTTTGGCTTGGGCGCAGCAATGCGATATCGCCGGGCGCAGCCGAGGCGGATCGCGAACCGGTCCAGACCTCTTGATTGGTGGATCGCCCAAAGATCGACGAATAGCCAAAACCCTCGGGGAAAATCGGTTTGGCCCGAAAGTATCCCCCGAAAATCGCAAGGTCCGCCTTTCGACGCGGCAGAAATTCCAACCCAGGCAGGGAATTGCCCGGCATCGTTTTCAGGACCGGTGTGGCAATGAAGGCCGCGGGCTGAAAGTTTTGGGTCATGGCATGGTCGAAGTCGCTGGGTTTGACCAATACCGAGCCAAAGGCAACTTCGGTCGGGGGTCCGCCCGAACGGTAGGACTGAAAGGTCAAGCTGCCCCCGGTGTTCAGACACAACCCGTTTGCATCATTTGGCAATTGAGACACTGCCCGACTATATCTTGCCGAACTGCTCCGCACTGCGCGTCCGCGCAGGAAACCCGGCAGCTTGGCCAAATGTGCCTCGTACCCCATGACACCAGATAGACGGGCATAGGGGTTGGCCTCGATCTCTTGCACGACTGCCCTGATCTGATGAGGTTGAAACCCGCCCCGATGCAAGCCGATGTCAACCTCAAGCGAAAAACGAAGCGCGGACTGCCGTTCCATCGCAAGGTTCAAATACTCCCGCAATCTTTCAGGGGAATCGATCAGCCATTGGACACGCGCGGCAGCGTCAGGGCATGTGCCAAGCACCCGTGCCGCCGAATTGACCGGCAGCGGTTTGCCAATCAGGTGATCGGTTTTGTCCTCGGCCTGCAGCAGGGTCTTTAACATCGGCTCGGAAAAGGTCATCAGACCCGATGCCGGGATTTGCGAACGAATGTGGTTCAGCAATGGTAGGCTCGGCAAGGATTTGGCGACCAGACGGCGAGCCAGCACCTTATCCGCGGCTTGCAACGCCAATGCACAATTCGCGTCCAAGCGATCCAGATCAATCACCGCAACCGGCTGGTCGACGCCATAAGCCCGCAGTGTGTCCGACAGCGATTGCAGGTAGGTCGTCATGGGCGGAACAGCTTTGCCAATTCAGGCGTCAGGAATTTGCCTGTCGGGTCCAGTTTTTCCCGCAGCGCGCAGAACCGGTCGAAATCCGGGTACATGGTAGAGAGATCTTTGTAAGTCAGGCTGTGCATCTTGCCCCAATGGGGGCGCCCGCCTGCCTCGACAAACAACGGTTCCATTGCGCCGAAGTATCGACGGTGATCCTCGTCCGCGTTTGTGTGGATGGCAATGGAAACCCGCGGCCCACCCTGAAACGGAGACAGACAGGCGTTATCGCCTGCGGTCTGGCGTACTTCGATCGGGAAATAGATGTCCTTGTGGTCGCGTTCCAGACGGGTAATGACCTCTTTCAACACGTCACCGGCCACATCGGGCGGCAGATGGTATTCCATCTCATTGAACCGGATACGCCGGTCGCTGCACAGCACGCGCCAGCTTTCGCCCACATAGTCTTCGTCGGATTGCGCCATGGTCAGCAGTTTAAGCAAAGCGGCACGCAACCCGCTGCTGAACTTACCCGCATTGCGCGCCAGCTTCATTACCGTCACGGCGATCATGTCCAGATCGCGCGGTACTTTGCCTTCGGGTTCGTCTGTTATCTCGTGGCGTAGTTCGACGGTCTTGCCTGTGAAAGAGACATAGAAGAACTCGAAATTCCGGTTCTCGGCCCAGTTCTGGTGCATGTTTGCAATGCTGTCCTGTAGATCAGCCAATCGCACCCGACGGCGCAGATTGTATTTAGGCACGACCGAGATTTGCGCCTCGGTCAGAACACCAAGCATCCCCAGAGTGACCTTGGCCATCTCAAGCGGGATGTCGTCGGTGGACAGGATCTCTCCGCCCGCGCCCACCATCTTTGCCGCTGTGATTTCCGCGGCAAGGCAAGGCAGAGTGCTGCCGGTGCCATGCGTTGCAGTCGAGACCGCCCCGGCCAGCGATTGTGTGTTGATGTCGCCAAGATTGCGGAATGCCAGCCCTTGCCCCGCCAAGGCAGGCGACAGATCGTATAGCCGGGCATTGGCGTTGACCCAAACCTGATCGCCACTGATCTCTCCCACGTTTGGTAGGTTCAGGCTCGAAAGATCCAGTATCCGGTCACCCCCGGCAACGATGGGCGTAAAGGAATGTCCCGCGCCTACAACACGCAGGCTGCCGGATTGGGCCGCAGTTTGCTGCAAGTCAGTGACAGAGGTCGGCTGCACAATCGGCGTGTACGCCTGCTGGTTTCCTGCCCAGTTTTTCCACATCTGCACTCTCCTCCGGGATCGAGGATTGCAGCACATGTGGATTGAAACAAGATGGGTTTACAGAGACTTACGCAACGGCATTTTACCTCAGGCCGCAGCCGCGCGCTGTGAATTCACACGTTCGAACCACGCTACGATGGCCTCAAGATCGGGCTCGATCTGCTCGGCAGCACCGTCCGTGAAGGTCTGGAATTTTTCGCTATTCAGCCCATTCACACCAACCAGCACCGGTATGTCCTGCGCCAGCGCCTCGGCGATTACAGGGCGGAAACCCCGCCCATCGGATTCATGCTTGCCAAACTTGTTGATGATCAGAAGTTCCGGCGCATTTTCCAGTGAACTGCTGACCAGCCCCACGGCCTGCTCCAAAGCAGCTGGGTCCAGACGGCACCCCCGCGCGTGCTCACCCAGCGACTGCGAGATACGGATGGTTTCACCGTCCGGCAGAACGCGAACGTCCATGTCGCACTTGCTGCTGTCGGCGCATTCGGTGTTGGTCTGTACCACACCGGCCAGACGGGCATCCTTGGACAACAGGTGTTCGGCAACCGCGCTCAGCAAGCGATCGGTCGCGCCACGGTCGGTGGTTGTGACATAGGCCAGATACATTGAAAGACCCTCGTAGTCTAAAGTGTGACGATTCAGATAGCACGCATGACCCGGCCCGACCACTCCCTGCGTTAAGGAAGGGGTGAAAGGCCGATCACAGAGGCGTGCAGGTGAAGCAGAACGGCAAAAACCGCAAGCGCGACCAGCCCGATCCACAGGCTGGGCCAAGGGGTCGGGGCACGCAAAGAAAACCGCGCGGTGTTTCGCGACAGGCGAGTCCATTCGATCCCCATGTCGCGCGCCTTGCGCCGGTCAATCAAGACCATGCCCCAAGCGGCAAACCCCGCAAACAGGCCGAACAGAATGACATGCGACAGGCTTCCGTTGGCCAACAGGTGCGCCAGCGCCCACAGCATCAAGGCCGCAAGAAGCGGGTGCCGCGTGGTTCGCAGGATACCGGGGTTTTCCGGGTCAAACGGGCGGTGCCCCAGCCCACCAAAGGAAAACGGATTTTGGATCGTCAGCCCGGCCACAGCAAGCCAGCACACGACCGGCATGACCAGCAGCGGAAACCAGCGTAGAATGGCAAAGGGCGGGATCACCTCAACATAAGGCGCTTGGGCGGCTGCGACGATTAGCCACCCCAACACCAACAGAGACAAGACGGAATAGGCGGCAAAATATCCCCTGCGCCCCATCGCTTCGATCAAGCGGCCACGCATTGCGGGCCGCGCCGGAATGGCGTGGGTCAGTAGAAACGTGACAAGTGCGGCAAGGAATAAGGTCCAACCCAACATATTGGTCTCCGTCAGCATTCATTCCGATTTAGGCCCCACATGCAGGATGGTCTTTGTCCGAAGTCAAGTAGAACACGGGGCTGGGGTGCTCTTCGCAAGCTCAATGCTTCTTGCAACCGGGCGTAGAACACGCAACTCTGCGGGCGGAGGACTCGGATGCACCATTTCGACGAGATTTACGCCATGGCCGCCAAGCGGCACGGCGGTCCAGACGCCTTGGAGGCAAAGCTAACCAAACCCAAAAGCGTGGACGAGCTGGCCGCCCTGCCCGATGATCGTTGGCTGTCGATCATCACCAAATGCATCTTTCAGGCTGGCTTCAATTGGAAAGTCATCGAAAACAAGTGGGACGGGTTTGAGACCGCTTTCGATGGTTTTGACGTCGGGCGTTGCGCATTCATGGATGATGAAAAGTTCGATGCCCTGCTTCAGGACAAGCGCATTGTGCGAAACGGCACCAAGATCGCCACGGTTAGGGACAATGCGGCTTTTCTTCTTGAGCTGCGTCAGGAAGGTGGCGTGGGTCACATTCTGGGTGGCTGGCCCTCGACCGACTACATTGGCTTGCTTGCGATGCTGGCGAAACGCGGGTCACGTCTGGGTGGGGCCTCGGCCCAATACGCCATGCGCTTTGCCGGGCGCGACAGTTTCATCCTATCGCAGGATGTAACTGCGCGTCTGATTGCCGAAGGGGTGATCGACAAAACTCCGACTTCCAAGAAAGCGATGGCGGCCGTCCAGGACGCATTCAACACGTGGACGGATCAATCCGGGCGGTCGCTGACGGAGATAAGCCGCGTATTGGCGATGAGCTTGTGAAAACCAGTTGCAGAGCGAACGCTTCGCATTAGGCTTCAAGTATGGCTTGGCGTATTTTGATGACGTTTTTATTCTTGCTGGCCTCCTGCGGTCGTCCATTGACGGATCAGGAGCGCGCCTTTGCAAGTGCCGTTCAGGGCGACACGCTGGATCTGGATCGCGTACGCCTGGTCGAGGGCGCGCCAGTGGTGCCGATAACCTATTACCGCAAATCCCGCCCACGCCTTGCCTGCCGTGAACGCATTCTACCACCTCCGAAAGAGGGGGTTGTCACCGGAAAACCCGCCGCTGTAGCGCTGTTCAACAAGGTCTATTTCACGCAGGACTGGTATCTCGAGGACTATATGTCCGAGTTCCCGGAACAGATGAACCTGATCGCCGCCATGTTGCTGGCACATGAGCTGACTCATGTCTGGCAGTGGCAGAACCGGAAGATCACGGGCTATCACCCGATGCGCGCTGCAGCCGAACATAGCGGCAAACAAGACCCCTACCTGTTTGATCTGGAAACATCGCCCGATTTTCTGTCTTACGGGTTCGAACAGCAGGGTGCCATCGTCGAGGAGTATATCTGCTGCCGGGCGCTGGACCCGCAGGCCCCCCGTACGCAGCGCTTGCACGACATGTTAGGGGCGCATTTCGATGTGGCGCCGCTGCCGACCCAACCGCGCGAGCGCGATATTGTGATCCCTTGGGCTGGTGCGGAAATCGAAGGCATCTGCCACTAGGCTCTACTGCCCCTGCAGCGTCTCAAGATATGCGACCAGATCCACAATCGGCTGGCTGGTCAGAATCGGCTGCCCCTCGGGCGTTTTCATCGACGTGTCCTGCCCGTCAAAATACGGCCCGTAGACAGGCATCGGGCTGCCATGGCTGACCAGTGGATCGCGCCCGTCGATCCGCGCGACGACGCGGGCAGTTGGGAAAACACCATTCTCATCGGCCAGTTTGGTCAGGTCGACCGGCTGAATGACCAACACGCCGGCCATCGGCCCATGCCCTGTTGCGTCGATCCCGTGACAGGTCGCGCAGTAATGTTGATACAGTTCGGCACCGGTATCCACGTCTTGCGCAGTGGCCTGCGAGGCAGCCACGAGCACCCCGATTGAAATTGCCGTCATTAGCGGTCTGATCATCGTATCCTCCTGCCCCAATTGACATTTGCAGGCTTGCCCGCCGGACAGCTTGGCGCAATGATCCAGATCAACGCAGCAGGAGGATACGGGCAATGACACAATACGCAGCCATCATGCTGGCCGCCGGGATTGGCGTTCCGATCCTTGCTGCACTGAACGCGGCCCTCGGGAAGCTGATCGGGTCCCCAACCACCGCCGCTGTCATTTTGTTTGCCATCGCGTTCGGAGCATCTGCGCTAGTGATGCTGGCCTTCCCGGGAACGGCGGCGCTGGCCAAAGCCGCGCAGGCCCCCAAACATCTTTTGCTTGCAGGTGTGTTGATTGCCTTTTACGTCCTGTCGATCACACATGTTGCGCCGCATTTCGGCGTTGGTAATGCGGTGTTCTTTGTACTTTTGGGGCAGCTGATCAGTACCGCAGCCATCGACCATTTCGGACTGTTCGGCGCGCAAGTCACTCCTCTGACTTGGGTACGAGCAGGCGGGATCGCGGTTATGGCGGCTGGTGTAGCCATCACTCAACTGGCTTGAGCACCCCGCCCTCCAACCGCAGTTTCCGGTCCATCCGTGCCGCCAGATCCATGTTGTGCGTAGCGATCAGCGCTGAAAGCCCCTCGTCTCGCACCAGCGCCATCAGCGCATCGAATACCTGATCCGACGTCTCCGGGTCCAGATTGCCCGTTGGCTCATCCGCCAGCAGGACGCGTGGCTTATTGGCCAGCGCCCGACAGAAGGCCACACGCTGTTGCTCGCCACCCGACAGCGCCGCCGGGCGGTGATCCGCGCGCGGTGCAACGCCGACTCGGTCCAGCAACGACATTGCTCTGTCATGCGCTGCTTTCTCGGAAACACCATTGGCCAACTGCGGCAAGGTGATGTTTTCCAGCGCGGTGAACTCGGGCAGCAAATGGTGGAACTGATAGACGAACCCCACATCCTGCCGCCGCAGGGCGGTGCGGGTGCGATCCCCTTTGCCCTTTACACTCTGCCCCGCAATTTCAACCGAGCCGCCATCGGGCATGTCCAGTAACCCTGCGATATGCAGCAGGGTCGACTTGCCAGCCCCAGAGGGCGCAACCAGCGCCACCGCCTCGCCCGCGCGCAGTTCCAGATCAGCACCGCGCAGCACTTGAACCTCTCCGGGAGTGCCTTTCAGGTAGGTCTTGGTCAAACCGCTCAGCCGCATCGTCACATCATTCATAGCGCAGCGCCTCGACCGGATTCAGCCGCGCCGCGCGGCGGGCGGGAAAATAAGTGACAAAGAAGGACAGGCCCAGCGACAGGCCAATCGCCTTCAGCACATCGGACAGATGCAACTCGGCGGGCAACGCATAGATGCCGCGAATGGAGGGGTCCCACACACCGCCGCCCATGACAAAGTTCACGAATGAGAAAATCGGGTCGATATAGATTGCAAACAGGCAGCCCAGAACCACGCCCATCACGGTCCCGATGATCCCGGTGAACGCACCGCAGATGAAAAACACGCGCAGGACCGAGCCTTCACTCAGACCGATGGTTCGCAGGATGCCGATATCACGCCCTTTGTTTTTCACCAGCATGATCAGCCCCGAGACAATATTCATCGCCGCGATCAGCACAAGGATCGACAGGATGATAAACATCACGTTGTCTTCAACTTCCAACGCGCGCAGGAACCCGCCCGAGGCGTCCTGCCATGTCCAAATCTGGCTCCGCTCGCCTGATGCCTGGAGGATCGGGATCAGAATAGGCGTCAGGTTCTCGGGTGCATCGACCATCACTTCAATCTCATCGGCCACACCCTCGCGGTTGAAAAAGCTCTGCGCCTGTTCGAACGGCATGTAGACGCGCGTGCGGTCGATATCGTACCGCCCCGCCGAGAACACATAGACCACGCGATACGCATTCACCCGTGGAGATGTACCAAAAGCGGTCTTTACACCATTGGGAGAGGTGAGTTTAACGATATCTCCAACTGTTGCCCCGATGCTGCGCGCGACCCCTGATCCAATGGCGATCACATCCTCGCCGTTCTGGAATTCAGACAGATCGCCCACGGCCTGCTCGCTTTCCGCAACGCCCGGCAAGTCCAGCAGATCGTCAGGTTGGATTCCAAATACCTCTACCCCGCTGCTGCGGTCGCGATTGGTGATCAGCACCTGCCCTTTCACCAAGGGCGCGGCGCGCTGGACACCCGGCACCTGTGCGATGCGATCGGCGACAGCGGCGTAATCCTCGATCGTCCGGTCCAGCCGCCCTTGCGCATCGAAATTACCTGCCGAGTAAACCGTGACATGCGCGTTGGCGCCCAGAATGGTACCCACGAATTCAGAACGGAACCCAGACCGCACAGCCAAGGTTGCTATCAAGGCAAACACGGCCAGCGTGATCCCAATCAGCGAAATCCATGTCATCACGCTGACACCACCTTCGGCCTTGCGCGCACGCAGGTACCGCCAGGCGATTTTCCATTCAAATGGGGCAAAGGGCGGGGGCGTCTTGGCCATATCTGCTCCGGCTTTTTTGGTTTGGCGCGACCCTTTCGGCATTTCGACGGATGGTCAAGTTGGTTATGAGGTCCATGCGCGGCAAAACCCAAATCTAAGGCTTATGCGGGGCGCGAATCACGCCCGGAGTTCACTTGATTACTTCAATTAGAGGTGAGGTAAACCCACCCAACTACACTCTTGGTTGTGATATCGTTCACAGACAAGCCGCTATTGTTTCAACTATGAAGTTAATAGGCGTTTTGCGTGTAGAACTGAACTTATAATGCAACATTTACTCTGCAACTTTGTTTCGCCTTTTGAATACCATGGGAAATTTTGTTACCCTTGAAAAAGGGGGATTTCATTGTAAGAGCGGGAGACGCTCATGTTTGTAAAGAGTGATACCAAAATGCTGGACCCGATTTTGGTCCGAAATGCATCAACCGATCTGGATTGTGAGACTGCGGCGCTGTTGCGAGCAACAATTCGCCCTGCCTTTGACACAGCGGCAAGCTGGGCCAGTTTGACCGATATCCTAAAAGATAAAGGCTACCGTCTGGCGTTCCGCCAAGGACGCTTGTGCATCACGGATCGTACAACCGGCGAAAGGGTGTGTGGGATACGCTTTTTGGGGTTCGAACTTAGGGATTTGGTCAGACGTTTGGGCCGTCCGATTGTGGTGGCACGCGGCAACAGTGCGGATGGTGACATCTTAGTTGAACGTCCGAACCCGCAAGGGACCTGAAAGCCCTGCCAAATCTCAATCTTGCGTCGCTAAGCCTTTGACGGGAGTTAGCGTGAAGTAATTGACGCGAGAAAAAATCCTCGCGTCTGGTTTCCATGATCGTCGAAATTGCGATGAGTACCTAGGTGGTTCTCGCCCCTAGCGTTCAGGCAATTCCCTCATAGATTTTTGCAACTTTCGTAACTGCGGCCTCAGGGCTCAGCTCTTCGCTTTCGCCCGTGCGGCGACAAGTCAGCTCAACGACGCCGTTATTCAAACCACGCGGCCCAACAGTAATACGCCACGGCAAACCGATCAGGTCCATTGTGGCAAACTTGCCCCCTGCCCGTTCATTCCGGTCGTCGTACAGCGGCTCAAGCCCAAGCGCCGTCAGCGCGCCATAAATTTTGTCACACGCTGCGTCGGCCTCGTCATCGCCTTGCTTCAGGTTCACAATACCGCAATGGAACGGGGTTACGCCCTCGGGCCAGATGATGCCTTTGTCATCATGGCTGGCCTCGATGATCGCGCCAACCAGACGGCTGACGCCGATACCGTGGCTACCCATATGAACCGGAACCGGCTTGCCATCGGGGCCTTGCACGGTTGCGCCCAACGGTTCGGAATACTTGGTGCCGAAATAGAAAATCTGCCCCACTTCGATCCCGCGGGCCACACGGCGACGCTCTTCGGGAATCTGGTTAAATAGCGCCTCGTCATGCGTTTCATCAGTGCGGGCGTATTTCGAGGTGAACTCCTCCAAAATAGCCTGACACTGCTCGCGGCTGTCAAAATCAATCTCGCGGTCACCAAAGGTCAGGTCGGTGACGGCGCTGTCATAGAACACCTCGGATTCACCAGTGTCGGCCAGCACCAGGAATTCATGCGTATCGTCGCCCCCGATAGGACCGGAATCGGCGCGCATAGGGATGGCTTGCAGGCCCATGCGTTCGTAGGTGCGTAGATAGCTGACCAAATGGCGGTTATAGGCGTGCAGCGCGTCTTCCTTGGTCAGGTCGAAATTGTAGCCATCCTTCATCAGGAATTCGCGCCCCCGCATCACGCCGAAACGCGGGCGGATTTCGTCACGGAACTTCCATTGTATTTGGTAGAGCGTCAGCGGCAGGTCTTTATAGCTGTTGACGTGGCCGCGGAAGATATCGGTCACCAATTCCTCGGCCGTAGGCGTATACAGCATGTCACGACCGTGGCGGTCCTGCATACGCAGCATTTCCTGACCGTAATCATCGTACCGACCGGATTCGCGCCACAGGTCAGCCGATTGCAGAACCGGCATCTGGATCGCGATGTGACCGGCCTTGGCCTGTTCTTCGTGCACAATGTTTTCCAGCTTGCGCAGGACTTTGAAGCCCAGGGGCAACCAGGAATAAATCCCTGCGGCGGCCTGCTTGATCATCCCGGCACGCAGCATCAGCCGGTGGCTGACGATCTGGGCCTCGGAGGGGTTTTCCTTGAGAACGGGCAGAAAGTAACGGCTGAGGCGCATTTTGAACCTTTAAAGGTGAATTTGAACGTTAAAAGGTGCTTATGCCAAAGGCCCGCCGGGGGCAATCGGCCTTTGGTTATTTTGCGACCTCGGATCGGTCGGATTTTTGATTGACCCGCCAGTCAGGGTTTTAAATTGTGACAGAAATGTAAAACCCATGAGGCGCCGATGCAGACCATTCAGGAACCCGCCCGTCACATCCCTGTCGTTCACCAAACAGACGTTCTGGTCGTAGGTTCTGGCCCCGCCGGGCTTGCGGCTGCGCTGGCAGCGGCGCGTGCAGGGGCCGAGGTATCTCTGGTCGATCGCTTCGGCTGCATGGGCGGCAACATTACCGCCGTTGGGGTCGAGGGCTTCGCGTGGTATCGCCACGAACAGACGGTTGAGGCCGGGGGCATTGGCATGGAGTTCGAAAGCCGCGCCAAGGACATGGGCGCAGCGGTGCCGGAAAGCCAATCACTCAGCTATGAGTTGGACAGCGAAGGGTTCAAACTGGTGGCCGACAAATTGGTCGAAGAGGCCGGCGTGCATCCGATGCTGCACCGACAGTTCGTCGCTCCAATCATGGAGGGCGATCGGATCACCGGCATCATCACCGAATCCAAGGCGGGACGAGAGGCGATCCTTGCGAAGGTGGTGATCGACGCCACCGGGGACGCCGATGTCGCCCACCGCGCTGGTGCTCCAACCCACAAGACACCGCGCGAGGATATGATGGCCGCCTCGGTCATGTTCCATCTGGCCGGCGTCGACAAACGCGCCTTTATGGAAGGCGTCAAGGCCGACCCGCAGACTTACAAAGACTGGGGCGGCGGCGGTGAATGGAACATCGAGACCTCGGGCAAAGAGGACGACATGTTCTCACCCTTTGTCCACAAACCGTTCCAGCAGGCGATTGATCAGGGGCTGATCCCACCGCATCTGAACACCATTGCCGGCACATGGGGCGCGATGCATGACACGGGTGAGCTGACATACATGAACCTGATCCACCTGGCCGAGATTGACGGGACCGACCCCGACAGCCTGACCCGTGGTGAGATCGAGGGGCGCCGTCAAACCATGCTGGCCATCGAAGCGCTGCGCCGCTTCATGCCGGGTTGTGAAAACGCGCGACTGCGGAACTTTGGTATGACCATCGGCGTCCGCGACACCCGCAAGATCGACGCGGTCTACAACATGACCGAAAACGATGCCCGCCATCAGGGACGGTTCGAAGACACCATCGGCATCTACCCCGAATTCATTGACGGCTATGGCATCCTGATTTTGCCGACCACGGGACGGTATATGCAGGTGCCTTATCGTTCGATGCTACCCAAAGGGATCAAGGGCCTGCTGGTCGCGGGACGCTCGCACGGAGCGGACAAGGTGGCGCATGCTGCCACACGCAACATGGCGTGCTGTGCAGTTATGGGCCAGGGTGCCGGAATCGCGGCGGCGCTGTCGCTGAAAAGCAATCAGGACCTGCATGAACTGAACCTCGCCCCGGTTCATGCCGAACTCGACCGCCAAGGTGTCAGGATTCACTGATGGATCACATTCCCACTATCGATATCGCCCCTCTGCACGACCCGGCGCACCCGGATTATCGTCAGACAGTTCAGAAGGTGATGAATGCCTGCACCGAAATCGGGTTTCTGTCGATCGTCGGAACCGGCATTTCTCAGGATACTGTCACCGAGGTGCGATCCTGCGTGCAGGCCATCTTTGCAATAGAAGAAGGTGCCAAATGGGATCAGGCGATCACGCGTGAGAACTATCGTGGGTTTATCCCGATGGGGTTCTTCACGCCGAATGATGGGTCCGGCAACGCCGACAAATACGAAGGTTACAAGCTGCATTATGAGGTGACCAAAGACGCACCGATCCGAAGCGATTGCGCGCTTTATGGCCCGAATATCTGGCCGCCACAGGTGCCGGGCGCCCGCGGCACTATTCTTGACTATTGGTCCCAATTGGATCGAGTCGCGAACATGCTTTTGGGCGCACTCGAAATCGGCCTCGGGTTGCCTGACCGTCAGTTGCGCGACGCTTTCCGTGACTCGATGACCAACATGACCCTGCTGCACTACCCGCCACAAGCGCCGGATGAGGGCGGCTATGGCATCCACCCGCACAAGGACACGGACGCCCTCACCATCATTGCACCAGACCCTGTAGGCGGGCTTGAGGTACAAACCCGTCATGGCGGCTGGATCACGCCGGATTGTCCGCAGGGTGGGTTCATCGTCAATATCGGTGACATGCTGGAGCTGTGGTCGGGCGGGCGTTTGAAGTCCACACCGCACCGAGTGGTCAACCGCTCCGGTCGGGAACGCTATTCCTTTCCCTACTTCGCAGTGCCGCGACACGATGTTGTCGTCTCGCCCCTGTTGCCGCCCCTGCCCGGCTTTGATCGCCCCTCTGTCCACTGCGGCCATTGGTCGGCCGAGATATGGCGCACCAACTGGCCGGACGAAGCAGCCGATGACAATACCCCTGAACTGGGTACGCTCAACGACTAGCTGTCGGAATTCACCCGAGCCATGAAGCGCTTGCATCGCAGCGCTGCATAAGCGAAGAACACCAGCAAGAGCCAAAAACAAGAGGACAGCCATGGCTTTGCCGGTGAAGGATCAGCTCAGGTACTGGGGGATTGCCGCAGCGGTCTTTGTGCTGCTGCTTTGGGCTCTTGGCGATGTTTTACTGCCTTTCGTGATCGGTGGGGCAATTGCCTATTTCCTTGATCCGATAGCCGACAGATTGGAGAACCTTGGCCTATCTCGCATGGCGGCGACCGGGATCATCACTATCGCGGGTGTTCTCGGTTTTGTTTTGGTCATTCTGATGGTCGTACCGGCCCTGGTGACGCAGCTGATTGATCTGCTCGACGTTCTGCCCAGCCTGTTCAAAGAACTGCGGGGGTTCGTCGAAAAGCAGTTTCCGTCGCTGCTGGACCGTGAATCCAGCTCACATCAGGCACTGGTGTCGTTGGGCGAAACGCTGCAATCCAAAACCGGAGACGTACTGCAATCACTCGCTGCCTCTCTGGGTTCAGCTATTAACGTCGTGGTACTAATGGTGATCGTTCCCGTTGTGGCTGTCTACCTGCTGCTGGACTGGGACCGCATGATCGCCCGTATAGGAGAGCTGCTGCCGCGCGATCATGCCCCGACTATCAAACGTCTGGCGGGCGAAATTGACGACGTTTTAGCCTCGTTCGTGCGCGGCATGGGGACCGTCTGTCTGATCCTGGGCACATACTATGCCGTCGCGCTGATGATCGTTGGCCTGCAATTCGGCCTGATCGTCGGCTTCATTGCAGGACTGGTCACTTTTATACCGTACCTCGGAGCCCTGATAGGCGGTACGCTGGCGATTGGTCTTGCCCTGTTCCAGTTCTGGGGCGATTGGGTGCACATCGGTCTGGTCGCGGGTATTTTTGCGCTCGGTCAGGTGACAGAAGGCAACTTTCTAACCCCCAAGCTGGTCGGCAACTCAGTCGGGCTGCACCCGGTCTGGCTGCTGCTGGCTTTGTCAGTCTTTGGCGCTTTGTTCGGGTTCGTAGGCATGCTGGTTGCTGTACCCGTCGCCGCCGCGTTGGGCGTGGTGGCACGGTTCCTGACTTCAATCTATCTGGACAGCCGCCTCTACACTGGCCTAGACGGGCTGAAACAGGAAGACGAATAAATGGCCCAACAGCTGAGCTTTGATCTTCCGGCGAAGACCGCGCTGGGGCGTGAGGATTTCTATGTCTCACCCGCCAATGCGCTGGCCGTTGCGATGATCTCGGCGACCTCCTGGCCCGGCAACAAACTGGTGCTCAGCGGCCCGGCCGGGTCAGGCAAGACGCACCTAGCCCATGTCTGGGCAGGCGAAACTGGTGGTCGCATCATTCAGGCCCGTGATGTCCGGTATGACGCCGTTCCCGAACTGGCCCGCACCCCGATTGCAGTCGAAGACGTGCCGATGGTCGCCAGCGATCCAGAGCAGCAGAAAACCCTGTTCCACCTGCACAATCTGGTATTGGCCGAGGGGCATGCCCTGTTGATGACCGGACGGCTGGCTCCGAAGCTTTGGGAGCTGCCACTGCCCGACCTGCAAAGCCGGATCGAAGGGGCGCATCACGTGGCGCTTGACCCGCCCGATGACGCGTTGTTGGGGGCTGTTCTGGCCAAGCTGTTCGTTGACCGCCAGCTGAACCCCGGCCCGGACGTGATTGCGTATCTTGTCAAGCACATGGATCGACGTTTTGAAACCGCGGCCGAGGTGGTTGAGCGGCTGGATCATCTGGCCCTGTCCGAAAGACGCGAAATCACACGCTCTTTGGCCATCCGGGTTCTGAACCCGGACATGACAGATGTCACATCCAGTAATTGACCCACACCCGGCGATTTCGCATTCTGGCACCGGAATACCTGGAAGAGACATGGATCAGACCACAGCAACTGAAATCCCGGACTGGGGGCCTTTCGGAAAACCGTTGTTCGACGACCCCGAGGCCCGCGCCCTGTCGCGGGTAGGTGTGGTCGACGTCGGATCAAACTCGGTCCGGATGGTGATCTTTGACGGGGCTGCACGGTCTCCGGCCTATTTCTTCAACGAAAAAGTGATGTGCGAACTGGGTGCTGGCCTCTCTGAGACCGGGCGGCTGAACCCGCGCGGTCAAGAACGGGCGCTGGCCGCACTGCGCCGATTCCGGCGGCTTGCCGATGATCTGGGACTGCCGGGCCTGCATGTCGTTGCAACAGCGGCTGTACGAGAAGCCAAGGATGGGCCGGAGTTCTGTGACAAGGTTCATGCAGAAACCGGGCTGACCGTACAGGTCATCGACGGCGGAGAAGAGGCCCGCTTGTCAGCCCAAGGCGTGTTGCTGGGCTGGCCCGGCGCCTATGGCCTGATCTGCGACATCGGCGGTTCGTCCATGGAACTGGCCGAGATTGGTGAAGGAGAGGTCGGACGCCGTGTGACTTCGGCGTTAGGTCCACTGAAACTGCGCGATATCAAAGGCGGGCGGCGCGCCCGAAAGGCGCACATCAAGGCAACGATGGAAGAGTTGCGCGCCCAAATGGGGCCGCAGCGCGACCGGTTGTTTCTTGTGGGCGGTAGCTGGCGGGCCTTTGCCCGGCTGGACATGCTGCGCCGAGGCTACCCGCTGAACGTGCTGCATGAATACCGCATGACCAGAAAACAGGTACACGAAACCATCAAATTCATCGAAAAGGGTGATCCGGACAAGCTGCGCAGTCTGGCTGGCGTTTCCAGCTCTCGCATGTCGCTAATCCCCTACGCAATGGATGTGTTGGCGCGGCTGATCCGCACCTTCAAACCCAAGGATATCGCGATCTCAAGCTATGGCATCCGCGAGGGATTGCTGTACGAACAAATGCCGCAAATCCTGCGCGACCGCGATCCTCTGATAGAATCCAGCCGGTTTTCCGAGGCGAAGGATGCTCGCCTGCCGGGCTTTGGCAAACACCTGTTCGAGTTTGTCATGCCGCTGTTCAAATCCGCCCCCGAGGCACGCGTTCGCCTGATCAAGGCCGCTTGCCTGCTGCACGACGTCAGTTGGCGCGCCCATCCCGATTACCGCGCTGAGGTCTGTTTCGACTATGTCACCCGCGCCAATTTGGGCGGCTTGAAACATTCCGAGCGGGTCTTCATCGGCCTTGCCCTGCAGCACCGGTACCGCAACAAACGCGAAGGCAACCGATTTGCGCCCCTGTATGAGCTTCTGGACGAAAAAGACCAGCAACAGGCCGAAATTCTGGGCAAGGCCATGCGGTTCGGTGCAATGCTTTGGATGCAAAACGATGCGGCCATGGGCACCCTGCGGTTCTATCCCAAAAAGCGCGAGCTTGAACTGCTGCTGCCGAAAGCCGGTCGTCCCTTGTTCAACGAAGTGGCCGAGTCCCGCCTGAACTCGCTGGCGAACGCGTTAAAATCCGAGATTCGCGTGATTGTCAGGGACTAGCCGTCAGATCTCCGTCGCGCCGTCGTCTTCGTCAGTCTGTTCCGGCGTCTCAGGCTGATCCTGCGGTGGTTTCTTGCGGATGATGATGTCACCATTGGGCAGCATCTCGGGCGCTTCATAAGCGCTCCAATCTTCGATCTCACCCGCCAGTTCAGCCAAAGCAGGCCCCATCTCTTCAAAGAACGACTGCATGGCCGGGCCAAACTGGCTTACCAGCCCCTGCAGGTCCTCCAGCGCGGGTTCCATTTCCTGCCGCAGCCCCTCAAAGAACAGTTCGGCCCCCTGCTCCATCAGGGATTTGCCGGTATCTTCTTCGGCATGAGCTGGCAGCGCCGACACAGCCGATAACGCGCAGATCGGAATAAGATGTTTCATGACAAGAATATAAGCCCTGCTCCGCAGTGATGAAAGGTCACAGCTCAATATCCAGCGTGACGGGAAAGTGGTCGGATGCAGTCAGCAAAGCCTGATGCAGGTCCGGTTCGTTCCGGCACGCTGCATCCTTGAATGGGTGCCAGATACGCCAGACCGGGCGGCGGGCACGCAGGTTGTCACTGACCATGATGTAATCCAGCAAGGCGTCGAGGTGCCCGTCTTTACGGACAAATCGGGCCGTTGAAGGTGCCGGTTCGGCCCCGTCAGCATGCGGATCGAGCAATCCCGCCTGCAGCAGAATTTCAACCGAGGACCGTCCGAACAGGTTTTCGAACTCATCCAAACCCGGCCCGTCGTTCAGGTCGCCCAACAGGATCACCTGCTCATCGGCCTCGATATGCGCACGTACGCGCCGCGACAGCCACACCGCCTGCGCCAGCTGTTTGCGGCGGTTCGCGATCGAGATGCGGATCGCTTCGTCTCGTGAGCCTGCCCCATGAGGCGCCTTTGACTTCAGATGCGCGCCAATCAGGCGAACCTGCGCGCCGTCACGCGTTTCTACCGCCAACTCCATCGGAGGTTTGGAAAAGCGCACATGATCTTCAGTCGCGTCTATATCGAGGTCGATATGAAACGCATTATCAAACTGCGGGGCCGATCTGTCGCCCGCAACCGGATCATGCCGCGCTGTCAGCGCATCAGGATCATAGAGCAGCGCCAGTTCCTGATGAGTATCGTTGGCGAAGCCCATCACCGCATGGGTGGTGCGCAGATCGAACGCCTCGGCAAAGTTCTGCAACGCGCGGATGGTGTCCTGAGATTTCCCGGAATTGGGGGCTTCGACGATCAGGATCGCATCCGCGTCAACTGCCGTCAGAACTTTGGCGATGGCCTCAACCTGTTGCGCTTTGGTGATGTCGTGACGACCTGACCAGCTGTCATCGACTATCAGATTGTCGTTGCGGTCAAACAGGTTGGCGAACCATTCGACGTTATAGGTCGCCAGACGCATCCCATCAGGCCCGCGCGCCGTTGATCTCATCCCAGGCGCGGTTGATGTCGATCATCTTCTTTTCGGCCAGTCGGATGGCTTCTTCGGGCACGCCGCGGGCCATCATTGCGTCCGGGTGGGTTTCACGCACCAGCCGCCGCCAGACCTTGCGGATATCGGGCAAAGGCATGTCACGCGGCACCCCAAGCACGGTATAGGGGTCTTTGGGTGCGTCCGGCACGAAACGTTCGCGCAGGGCCATGAACTGCGCTTCGGTCTGGCCGAAAATCCGGCTGACTTCCTCAAGAAACTCATTCTCATTCGGATGATAGAAACCATCGGCCATTGCGATGTGAAACAAACCTTCCATCAAATCGCAGAGGGTCGTGCTGTCATCGGCAAACATCCGGGCAATCTTTCGGGCATAGTCCTGATAGCCGGCAACGTCGGTACGGGCCATATCGAACACACGGGCCGCGCCCGCCTCATCCTCACGCGCGATCTGGAAAACATCACGAAAGGCGGTGACTTCGTCCCGCGTCACCTGCCCGTCAGCCTTGGCCATTTTGGCGCCCAACGCGATCACGGCAATCGCAAACGCAACCGAGCGTTCGGGCGGCGTGCGCAATTTCTCAAATACAGCCGTCAGGCTTTCGCCTTGAGCAAGCGCGCTTAGTGCGTCGGATATACGGGTCCAGATCGACATGAGGGCACCCTAGCGCCGGAATTCACAACTGTCAGGTGTGACTGATCACTCAGCGACAAGAATTTTCTGCATCAGCACAAGATCGAGCCGTTTTTCCCACTTGAAACCGACCTCGGGCATGCGGCCAACTTTTTTAAAACCCAATGCCGCGTGAAAGGCGATCGCATCGGGGTTTGCCGAGGATATCCCGGCCACCAAGACGTGAACGCCGTCTGCACGCGCGGCACACTCAAGCGCCGCCATCAAAGCCCGCCCCGCACCCTGACCGCGCGTGTTTTGGGCCAACTGGATTGTATGTTCGCGGCACTGGGCATAACCCGGTCCAGCACGAAACAGGCTATAGGTTGCGAACCCTTTCACCTGTCCGTCTATTTCCGCCACCTGAAAACCCGGCCCACGCGTTTCGATATCTGCGGCGATGCTTTCCACACTGCGCTCATCCGTGGTGAAAGTAACCAACGTATCACGGATGATCGTATTGGTGATTGCCGCGATTGCGGAGGCGTCCGCGATCTGAGCCTGTCGGATGATCATTCCAGCACGCGCGCACCGTGAGGCGTTTCAAACTCTGCCCGCAACGCGGCTGGCCCGGTGTCGAAAACCACGTGCTCCAGATCGCCCAACAGCCGCGCCAGTTCCAAAGCGTCAGGGTGAAACACCACCAAACGTTGCAAGCGACAACCGCTGTCCTGCAACATCCGTGCCGGGTGCAGATCGCCATGCCATTGGATCAGCGCCGGGAACAGGTTGTCAAACGGCAGCCGACCATTCGGAGGAACGGCCATTTGCCACCGCAGCGCGCCCCGGGCCAGGTCGATAGGCTGCCCCACACCGTCAGGGAAAACGGACAGCGAAGCCTCAATGTCCGAAACTCGGCAAATCCAGTTGGTCAGACGAGGCTGACCTGCAAATCGGTCAAGGTCGAACCACCGCGTGCGTTCCACATTCGGTGCCTGCGGGTCGATTGCGATGGCCTCCAGATACAGCCCGTCCCGCAAACCCAAAAGCCGGTTGTGCGTGCCAAAGGCCGCGTGCCTACCGCCATCCTGCAACGGCATCCCCAAGGCTTGCTCAATATGGGCAGAAGCTTCCTCGAGCGTTTCCCCAGCTACGGCCAGATGATCCAGTAACATATGCGCCCTCCGAACAAAACGACCAGACCCCGCAGGATCTGGTCGCATGTTTTCGTCAAAGTCTAGGGATCTCAAGGTTTTTTCTAAAAAAGACTTGGTTGGCGTCAGCCTTTTGCCTCACCGATCAGACGCAGGATGTCCTGCGCGGCTTCGGGGATATTGGTTCCCGGGCCAAAGATTGCTTTGACCCCGTGGTCATAGAGGAACTGGTAGTCCTGCTGCGGGATCACACCGCCACAGATCACGATGATATCCTCGGCCCCGGCCTTTTTCAGTTCTTCGACCAGTTGAGGCGCCAATGTTTTGTGCCCCGCGGCCTGAGAGGAAATCCCGACCACATGCACGTCATTGTCCACCGCGTCCTGCGCGGCCTCGGCAGGTGTCTGGAACAGAGAGCCCACATCCACATCAAAACCGATATCGGCAAAGGCCGTGGCGATGACCTTGGCGCCCCGGTCGTGACCGTCCTGTCCCATCTTGACGACCAACAGGCGGGGACGACGGCCCTCGGCCTCAGCGAAATCTTCGATGGATTTCTGAATTGCGGCAAAGCCTTCGTCACCCTCGTAGGCCGCACCATAAACGCCAGCCAAGGTTTTTACCTCGGCGCGGTGGCGGCCGAACTCTTTCTCCATTGCCATGCTGATCTCTCCTACGGATGCGCGGGCGCGGGCGGCCTCGACCGCAGCAGCCAGCAGGTTGCCGCCCTCACGGGCGGTGGTGGTCAGAGCGTCCAGCGCCTGTTGGCACGCGGCCTCGTCGCGGGTGGCCCGGATACGTTCCAGACGCGCGACCTGAGCCTCGCGCACGGCGACGTTGTCGACGTCCAGAATGTCGATCGGGTCTTCTTGTTCCTTGCGGTACTTGTTGACGCCGACGATCACCTCGTCGCCCCGGTCGATCATGGCCTGACGGCGTGCGGCGCTTTCCTCGATCCGCAGCTTGGGCATGCCCGAGGCAACGGCCTTGGTCATGCCGCCCATCTCCTCGACCTCTTCCATCAGCGCCCATGCCTTTTCGACCAGTTCATTGGTCAGGCTTTCGACGTAGTAAGACCCGGCCAGCGGATCGACCACATCGGTCACGCCGGTTTCTTCCTGCAGAACCAACTGCGTGTTGCGCGCGATGCGAGCCGAGAAATCGGTGGGCAGCGCAATTGCCTCGTCCAGAGCATTGGTGTGCAGCGATTGGGTGCCGCCCAGAACCGCACTCATCGCCTCATAAGCAGTGCGGATCACGTTGTTATAGGGGTCTTGTTCCTGCAACGACACGCCCGAGGTCTGGCAGTGCGTCCGCAACATCTTCGACCGTTCGGACTTCGCCCCGAACTCGGTCATCACGCGATGCCATAGGGTCCGGGCAGCGCGCAGCTTGGCAATCTCCATGAAGAAATTCATGCCAATGGCAAAGAAGAACGACAGACGGCCCGCGAACTTGTCCACGTCCATCCCGGCCTCGGTCGCGGCGCGCACATATTCGCGCCCATCCGCCAGCGTATAGGCCAGTTCCTGCACCAGGTTCGCGCCAGCCTCTTGCATGTGATAGCCTGAGATCGAGATCGAGTTGAATTTGGGCATCTCGTTCGATGTGTATTCGATGATGTCCGAGATGATCTTCATCGACGGTTCAGGCGGATAGATATAGGTGTTGCGTACCATGAACTCTTTCAGAATGTCGTTCTGAATGGTGCCGGACAACACGGACTTGTCGTGGCCCTGTTCTTCCCCTGCCACAATAAAACTCGCCAAAATCGGAACCACAGCGCCGTTCATCGTCATCGAGACCGAGACCTTGTCCAGCGGGATGCCATCAAACAGGATCTTCATGTCCTCGACACTGTCAATGGCCACACCGGCCTTGCCCACATCGCCCACCACGCGCGGGTGGTCGCTGTCATACCCGCGGTGCGTCGCCAGATCGAAAGCGACCGAGACACCCTGCTGACCGGCGGCCAGATTGCGGCGGTAGAAGGCGTTCGATTCCTCGGCCGTCGAAAAGCCTGCATATTGGCGGATCGTCCACGGACGACCCGCATACATCGTCGCCTTGACCCCACGCGTGAACGGCCCAAAGCCGGGCAGAGAGCCCATATGCGGCAGATCAGCAGTATCCTCTTGAGTATAGAGCGGTTTGACGTCGATGCCTTCCAGCGTTTCCTTGGTCAGGTCATTCAATCGGCGACCGCGCAGCTCTTTTTCGGCCAGCGCCTGCCAGTCCTTTTTGTCCGTCATAGCGTATTCCTCTCGTCGATCTTATCAGCGGGCATTTCCACACTGCGTTCTGTTTCCTGTCCAAGGCACAGCCGGGCCAGCCCATCGGCCCCCGATTCCAGCCAGGACAAATCATCTGCAAACTTCATCATCAGGCTCATTTCCTGAGCACTGTTTGGCCCTTGAAAGTCTTCGTTTCCATCCTTGTTGATCCACGCGCTCACCGCCTCTGACGGCACCGGGATATCAAGGATGCGGGCCAATTGCCGATCGGGCTGACCGGCGAATTCCTCAAAAGGCAACACCAACAACGGCACGTGCGGAAACGCAGCGTTTAGATCCGTGATGACGTCTCGCCAACTACGGGGGTGCTGCGCGACCTTCGGCCAGCGCATGTTTCCCCCAAATCTTCTCTTATTACGAACAGCATAGCCCGCGACCGAGGTCCAATAGGTGTTCAAAGCCCGGATATTCAGGGCAATCTTGGTCACGCGCCCGTCAAAGGCGTGGGACACCAGCCGCGCGCGCGATCCGGCATTGGGATAAAGCTCACCCTTGCTGAAATTCTCGGGCATCATACCCAGAAAATTCTCTTCGGTAACAATCAGGTGTTTGACGCCCTGTTCTTGGCATCGGTCCAGTTCACGCTGCAGCGTGGCATGGGTCTGGGGCGTCATGGACTTGAGCGCATGCAGACCCGTTTCTTGCGTTTTGTCGCGCCCCCAGACCGCAATACCTTTCTGGGCAAGCAATTGGGCGTTGTGGCGCAAATACTCCTGGAAGCTGGTGGTCGCGCAACGGTGGGCCCCAAAATGAATAGTGATGTCCATACGTCTAGCCCACCACACACACGCAAACCCGACCGCACGCGGTCGTTTTGAACACTTTTTTGAAAGCCACCTGCATTCCAATGGTCGCATTACCCAGAACAGAGGCTATATTCGACTCAACAGGAGGCCCCATGACACGAACGCTTGCCTTTGTTTTCTCGGCACTATTCCCGTTGGCCGCACTAGCCGCCGACGGTGCCGCACCGGCAGAAGACGAATTTGTCCGGCCCGTGGGCGACAGCGACCTAAGTGAGTTTCTCTGGGTCAACCGGCCCATTGTCGTCTTTGCAGACACACCCGCCGACCCGCGTTTCCAGCAGCAGATCGACATGTTGGTTGAGGGCGAAGCAGCGATGCGGGACCGCGATGTTGTCGTATTGACCGACACCGACCCGTCCGCGCGATCCCCGATCCGGTCACAGCTGCGGCCGCGCGGGTTCCAGATGGTGTTTGTCGACAAGGACGGCGTGGTGAAACTGCGCAAACCCTCCCCATGGAGCGTGCGTGAAATCGGCCGGTCCATCGACAAAACCCCCCTGCGCGAACGCGAGATCCGCGAACGGCGCGAGGGTGGTTGAACGCTTTCGCAACGCCCCATGACCCCAGAGCGGAACGCCGGGGACCTAAGGCGATATGACGAAAGCGCGGTCATGATCACTCGAACTCGATGATCACGTCATCCACGGCAAGGCTGTCGCCGGGGCCTGCGTTGATCTTGGCAACCACGCCTTTCTTTTCGGCACGCAGGATGTTTTCCATCTTCATCGCCTCGACGGTGCACAACGCCTGACCTTCCTGCACTTCCTGCCCCACTTCGACGTCGATTTTCACGATCAGGCCGGGCATCGGGCACAGCAGCATTTTCGAGGTATCAGGCGGCAGTTTCTCGGGCATCAGCCGAGCCAGTTCTGCCTGACGCGGACGGCGCACATGCACTTTCAAATCCGCACCCCGGTTGCGGATGCGAAACCCGCCCGAGATTTTTCCAACTTTCATGACCAGCGGGCTACCGTCCACATCGACGACGGCCAGTTGATCGCCCGGCGTCCAGTCAGAAGATACGCGCAGGGTTTCACCATCCGCAAATTTTACAGTCGCACCGTTCTTGTCGGCCTTTACTTTAACGTCAAATTCTTGCCCTTGCAGGGCAACGTTCCAGCGTTTTCCAACCTTGCGCTCGTGGTTGTCCATGCGGCCCGAAACACGCGTGCGGCGGATTTCGGCAACGCGGTACATGGCCGCGCAGGACGCAGCGATCCGACGCAGATCAGCTTCGGACAGCTCAACACCTTCGAAGCCGTCGGGATATTCCTCGGCAATGAAGGCGGTGGTCATGTCGCCGCTGATGAATTTCGGGTGGTCCATGACCGCCGACAGGAACGGCAGGTTGTGGCCAATGCCTTCAACTTCAAAGCTGTCCAACGCCACACGCATCGCTTCAATCGCTGCCTCACGAGTCGGCGCCCAGGTGCACAGCTTGGCGATCATCGGGTCATAATACATACTGATCTCGCCGCCTTCATAGACACCCGTATCGTTGCGCACGGCGGCCTCACCTTCGGGTGCATTCCCCTGCCACTTGCCGTTGACCAGCATAGGGCCTGCCGCAACCTCTTGCGGTGGGCGATAGCGGGTCAGACGGCCAATCGACGGCAAAAAGTTGCGATACGGGTCTTCGGCATACAGGCGGTTTTCGATGGCCCAACCGGTCAGGGTCACATCATCCTGCATAATCGTCAGTTTCTCACCTGCGGCAACGCGGATCATCTGTTCGACCAAGTCCACGCCGGTAATAAGCTCGGTGACCGGGTGTTCCACCTGCAGACGGGTGTTCATTTCCAGAAAATAAAAGTTCTTTTCACCATCTACGATGAATTCAACAGTACCTGCGCTGGCGTAGTTCACGGCCTTGGCCAATGCGACGGCCTGCTCACCCATCGCGCGACGGGTTTCTTCATCCAGGAACGGCGACGGCGCTTCTTCCACCACTTTCTGGTTCCGACGCTGAATCGAGCATTCACGTTCACCCAGATAAATCCCGTTGCCGTGGCTGTCGCACAGAACCTGAATTTCGATGTGACGCGGCTGGGTCACGAATTTCTCGATGAAAATCCGGTCATCTCCAAAAGAGTTCGCGGCCTCGTTCTTGGACGATTGGAACCCCTCGCGCGCTTCCTCGTCATTCCATGCGATCCGCATACCCTTACCACCGCCACCGGCGCTGGCCTTGATCATCACCGGATAGCCAATCTCGTTCGAAATCTTGACCGCCTCTTCGGCATCTTCGATCAGGCCCATATAGCCGGGCACGGTCGAAACACCGGCATCCTGAGCGATTTTCTTCGAAGTGATCTTGTCGCCCATCGCCTCGATCGCACCCTTCGGGGGGCCGACAAAAGCGACGCCTTCAGCCTCAAGCGCCTCGGCGAATTTGGCGTTTTCAGACAGGAAACCGTAACCGGGATGAACCGCCTGCGCGCCACTTTGGCGGATCGCATCCATCACCTTGTCAATCACAATATAGGACTGGTTCGCAGGCGGTGGGCCGATATGCACGGCTTCATCTGCCATCGAAACATGCAACGCCTGTCTGTCTGCGTCCGAATAGATGGCGACGGTGCCGATACCCATCTTGCGCGCGGTCTTGATGACGCGGCAGGCGATCTCACCCCGGTTGGCGATCAGGATCTTGTTGAACATGGAACGTCCTTTGTCTTGGTGTTCTGGAAACACAAAACGCCGCCGCTGGGCATGAACCCAACGACGGCGTTTTGCATGATGGCGGTTGGGGCGAAGGGCGCCCCGAAATTTACGTTAGTAGCAGTTTCTCTGCGTCTTGCAGAACAGCACGTTACCCGCGGCACCGACCGCAGCGCCAACGAACGGGTCGGCGCCCAAGACCGCGGAACCCAGCGCCCCTGCGCCGCCGCCAAGCAAGGCCTGTTCGCCGAACGAGTCGCCACAGCCCGCAAGCCCCGCGCAGGTCGCCACGGCAAGGAAGAATTTTGAGATTCGCATATGCTCTGCCCCTTTTGGTTTCTTGATGCTTTGACGGGCAAATGGAGTAAACGGGCGGTGTTATTCAATAACAGCCCCCACAATTCTGCACTTTGCGCAGATTTACGCCGTTCTAAGCGCAAATTACGCGCAAAGAAAAACGCGGGCAGGATTTTGTGAGTTTCACAAACCTGCCCGCGAAAGGAAGGGGTACGGAATAGTAGGTGCTTGTGCGGCGCAGGCAAAGTAGAGCCGCACGGCACGGTCAGATTGCACAGCGATATCGCCTCCGCAAACAAAGTATTGTTTTCTCCGAAATTTCCGGCTGGAAACCGCCCATCCAGCAAATCGCCGCGCAATTTCGTGCCGAAATCGTGCGCCGCCAGTGCGGTAGGCTCCGCGCCCGTGTCCGTCACATTGTTGTTACACAACCCTTTGCCGGCACAAATTTCTGCAGGTGCAACATCACAGTCCGAGGCGGTGAGCGCAGGGATATTTCTCTTCGCAAACCTATGGTTAACTGATCTGTTCACCCAGTCGTGAAATTGCTCGGCTTTTTGCGCACATTCGCTTGAGAAAAATAGCGTTTTATCTGCCGTTCTCGTGATTTCCCCCACTGACATTTGAGTGAAACCTTGCATGCGCACACTCGCACAAAAGGAACCACCCATATAAATATAAAGAGAAAAAAGGCAATTCTTCTTGCCGCATCTGCACTTAGTGCGACTAGCACGCTTGCATTTGCACAAGATGCCCAGACCCAGGCCGAGCTGGATGCTCTGCGCGCCCGGATTGAGGCACTTGAATCCGTGGGACCGGGCTCCACCCCCGGAGATTTCAGGATCGGCAACACCACTCTGGACGTCTATGGTTACGTCAAGGCCGACTTCTTTTATGACTTCGAATTCGATCAGGGTGACACCGCGTTCGTTAACGTGATTGGTGAACCGTCGGCCGCCACCAGTGGCACTTTCGGCGCCACAGCCCGCCAATCGCGGATCGGATTGCTGACAACCACGCCCAGTGCTCTTGGTGATATCGGTGGCCAGTTGGAATTGGACCTGTTTGGCTCGGGCGGCAGCGCGGAACTTCGCCTGCGGCACGCCAATATCCGTATCGGGGACAACTGGCTGATTGGTCAGTACTGGACCAACTTCCAACCACTGGATACCTACCCGACGTCGGTCGAATTCAATGGCCCCGTTGGCATCGCCTTCGCGCGCCAGCCGCAGGTGCGGTACACAAACAGTTTTGGAACCAACACGTCGTTTGGCGTTTCCGTTGAAGAGAACGTCGGCGGTTCCAATTCCAACGATCCGGTGCTGACGGCTTCGGCTGAATACAATGACAGCACTTATATCGCACGCGGTGCGCTGCTGTACGGCACAGCCGAGGGTGGTGGTGTTGAGGTCGACCAGACCGGCTTTACCCTTTCGGGCTCGGTTCGTCCCTGGGCCGGAGGGCTGTTTCAAGTGAACTACACCACCGGTGAGGCGCTTGGCCCCTATCTGATCGGTCTTGGTGATCCGGTCGTCGGCGGTGAAGCCAACGATGTGGACGGTTACACCATCGAACTCCGTCAGGATCTGGGTGAAAAGTGGAATGTCGGCTTCGCCTACGGCAAGGAAGACTATGACCTGCCCACATCCACCGGCACGCTCTCCTTCACCGAACTTGAGACGGTCCACGTCAATGCCTTCTATCAGGCGACGGAAACGCTGACGCTGAGCGCCGAGTACATTTTTGGCGAGCGGAACGACGCGACGACCGGCGATACGTTCGACGGCAACCGTGTTCAGGTTGCTGCTCAGTTGAATTTCTGACCGCACATCCCAGCCCTGCCCGTTCTCGGGCAGGGTTTTTTCCGAAGCTTTCCCCGGATGGAAATGTGCGACAGCGGCCATCACAGGTCAGCGCCCCCCATCGAAGATATCGGGAAACGACATCCGCGCCGCATCCGGATCAATCACCAGCAACGCGTCATAACTGGCCGCGTCAAACGGGTCCTCTGCTGGCAGAACTTCGCGCTCGAACAGCCAGCTTAGTCGGCCAGCGTCCAGATTGCCGCGCTCGAAAGGCTGATCCCCAAAGTGCTGCCACAGCGCCTCCATGAACGCCGCATCTGCGCGGCGATCAGCGGGTTTGCGATCACGGAACCGCTCGCGCCGGGTGATCGGCGTGACGCCCTTGGGATTGGCACGGCGGATGGTGAATTGAAAATCGGTTCCAGGCAAACGTCCGGGAAATCCACGGTGCTTTAGCATGGCAGCACCTTTTTCTTCGTTGGTCTGCAAGAGGAAAATCCCCCCCAAAATGCAAACGGGATCATGTCGCGCACCTCCAAAGCCGCATTGGTGTTCAGAAATGCCCTGAGGTCGTGAAGATGTTTCATGGTCAGAGCCCCTCCCAGATACATTGGGATTGCTCCAACCGGTAGGCTTCAAAGAACTGAGTGGCATCGGGCGAGGATCGTCCGAATTCGATGGGCCGATCAGACAGCGAAATCACCACCCGCGCCGGCTCCAACTCGTACTTCGTGACATAGGCAACCGCGAGGGTCTGGCACAAATGCTCCATATCAGCCGATGCCACGTCGTACCCAATCCGCCCGGCGGTATAGCCGATCTTGGGCGCAATAAACCGGAACCGAACCCACAACTCGCCTGGGTTGTTGTCCAGCAGCACATCGCTTAAGTGCACAGGCTGCCCCGACGGGACCGGCAACAAGTTGTCCGATTGCGCGAAAGCTGGGGATGACCATGCGAGACAGGCCAAGATAAAGGCGCGACCCCAGACCTGCGAGACGCAGGCTCCTCTCTCCGGGGTCGCGCGCGCATGGCTATCGGCCCGCGCTTGTCTATATCTCGTAAGGCATGTCATTAGCAGTTTTGGTCTCAAAGTCAAACATACCGAAGATCATCCGGCGATGTCTTGCCCCCAGCACGCTGTCCAACAGGAAAGCCGTTTCGCCCCTTCCCTTACAACGGAATGTTGTCGTGCTTTTTCCACGGATTCTTAAGCTGCTTGTTGCGCAAGCTGGCAAACGCGCGAGAAACACGGCGGCGGGTTGATTGCGGCATGATTACCTCGTCGATGAAGCCCCGCTCGGCGGCGACGAATGGATTGGCGAAACGGTCTTCGTAATCCTGCGTGTGCTGCGCGATCTTCTCGGCATCCCCCAGATCGGCACGGTGGATGATCTCGGTCGCGCCCTTGGCGCCCATCACAGCAATCTCAGCTGTAGGCCAAGCATAGTTGAAATCGCCACGCAGATGCTTTGAGGCCATAACGTCGTACGCGCCGCCATACGCCTTGCGTGTGATGACGGTAACTTTTGGCACGGTTGCCTCGCCATAGGCGAACAGCAGCTTGGCGCCGTGCTTGATGACCCCACCGTATTCCTGCGACGTGCCCGGCAGGAAACCCGGCACGTCAACCAGTGTCAGGATCGGAATCTCGAAACAGTCGCAGAACCGCACGAACCGCGCCGCCTTACGCGAACTGTCGATATCCAGACATCCAGCAAGAACCATCGGCTGGTTGGCAACGACGCCCACGGTCTGCCCTTCCAAACGAATAAAGCCCGTGATGATGTTCTTGGCGTAGTCTTCCTGAATCTCATAGAAGTCGCCCTCATCCGCCACTTTGGTGATCAGTTCCTTCATGTCATAGGGCGTGTTCGGATTGTCCGGGATCAACGTGTCCAGCGAAGATTCGACGCGCTCGGGGCTGTCAAAGAACGGTCGCACCGGGGGCTTCTCGCGGTTGTTCATCGGCAAGAAGTCGACAAGACGGCGAACCTCAGCCAAGGCTTCGACGTCGTTCTCAAACGCCCCATCAGCGACCGAGGACTTCTTGGTGTGGGTCGAGGCCCCACCCAGTTCTTCGGCGGTGACAACCTCGTTGGTGACGGTCTTTACAACGTCGGGACCGGTCACAAACATGTACGAAGTGTCTTTGACCATAAAGATAAAGTCGGTCATCGCCGGGCTGTACACCGCGCCACCGGCGCAAGGCCCCATGATGACACTGATCTGCGGCACCACCCCCGAAGCCATAATGTTGCGCTGGAACACTTCGGCATAACCCGCCAGCGAGGCAACGCCTTCTTGGATTCGCGCCCCACCCGAGTCGTTGATTCCGATCACCGGTGCGCCGTTCTGAATCGCCATATCCATGATCTTGCAGATCTTCTGCGCATGGGTTTCCGACAATGACCCACCGAACACCGTGAAATCCTGACTGAACACATAGACCATCCGGCCATTGATCGTGCCCCAACCGGTGACCACGCCATCACCCGCAGACTTTTGATTTTCCATCCCGAAATCGGTGCAACGATGGGTGACGAACATATCGAACTCTTCGAAACTGCCCTCGTCCACCAACAGCTCGATCCGCTCACGCGCTGTCAGCTTTCCGCGTCCGTGCTGCGCGTCGATACGCTTTTGCCCACCGCCAAGCCGGGCGTCATTGCGGCGGTCTTCAAGCTCGGTCAGGATGTCTTTCATGGCGCTTATCCCCTGTGAATTTTGACGCGACACTATACGCACAGACGCAAAGGCCAAAGCACCTTTCGGCAAATTTGCAAATATTTGGAAATCAACTTCTGGAAAACTGTAAATTTGCTAAGTATCACCATGAGAGGCGTTCTTGGATAGCATTCATTGAAACGGTCACTATACATGTGAACCATGCAGTTCAGTACACCTCAGGCGCGCAGGTCGCCCCCTACAATCACCACGCTTGTCTTGCTGTCCGGACTTTCCGCACTCAGCCTGAATCTATTCCTGCCAAGCTTACCGAACATGGCCTTGCATTTTCAGACCGACTACAAGGTCATGCAGCTGTCAATCGCGCTGTACCTGCTGGTCAATGCGGTCCTGCAAATCCTAATCGGACCGATTGCGGATAAAGCAGGACGCCGACCTGTTCTGCTTTGGGGACTGGCATTATTCCTGATCGCCACGCTGAGCTGCATCTATGCGCCAAATGCAGAAATCTTCCTGGCCTTCCGCATGTGTCAGGCCGTTGTGGTCGTTGGCATGGTTCTCAGCCGAGCGGCTGTGAGGGATCTTTTTGATCAGGATCAGGCGGCCTCGATGATCGGCTACGTGACAATGGGGACGGCAGTTGTTCCGATGATCGGCCCCGCGATCGGCGGCCTGCTGGAAGAGAGCTTTGGCTGGAAAGCCAATTTCTGGCTGCCCTTTGCACTGGGCGCCATGACACTGGCGCTAACATATTTTGACTTTGGCGAAACCTCAGGAAAAAGCGGCAAAACACTCTTACAGCAATTCCGCGAATACCCGGAATTGCTGCGATCACCCAGGTTCTGGGGCTATTCCCTGTCCTCTGCGCTGTCCTCGGGCGCGTTCTTTGCCTATTTGGGCGGAGCACCCTTTATCGGCACGGAACTGTTCGGCCTCAGCGCTGCGCAGGTCGGTGTCTATTTCGGCGCTCCGGCAGTCGGTTATTTCGTCGGTAATTTCCTCAGCGGCAGGTATTCAGTCCGTTTCGGTGTGAACCGCATGGTCTTTTGGGGATGCTGGCTAAACGCCATCGGCGTAGCTTTGTCGGCCGCGCTGTTTCTGGCGGGCTTCGGGACGGCACTCAGCTTCTTCGGCTTCATGACCTTTGTGGGCGTAGGCAACGGTATGACGATCCCCAACGCCACCTCGGGCGCACTGTCCGTGCGGCCCCACCTGGCCGCGACCGCCTCGGGCCTGAGTGGCGCAATCATGCTGGGTGGCGGCGCAGGCCTCAGCGCGCTGGCGGGGGCGTTGTTGACACATGAAACCGGCGCAATGCCGTTACTGTGGCTGATGCTTGCGACATCGGTTTTGGCCATATGCGCCATTGTGTCCGTCATCCAGCGCGAGAGAAAGCTGGGCCTTTAACACCGCTTGCATTGACGGGTTTGCAAAGTTAGCCTGCGTCGAAAGCAAACTTGCAAAGGCACACTATGGCCACCCAAAAGCTCTACGCTGGTGCAAAACTGCGCGAAATGCGAACGCGCCTGACCCTGACGCAAAAGGAATTCGCCACCAAGCTAGGCGTGTCCCTGCCCTATCTGAACCAGATGGAAAACAACAACCGGCCGATCTCGACCACAGTTGTTTTAGCGCTTGCGCAAGAATTCGGCATGGACGTGACCGAGCTGAGCACCGGCGATAGCGAGCGTCTGGTCTCGGACATGCGCGAGGCACTGGCTGATCCGGTTTTCGATGACGCAATGCCGCCACTGGCTGACCTGCGTCTGACGGCCTCGAACGCACCTGCGCTGGCCCGCGCCTTCATCGCCTTGCACAGGACTTACCGACAAACCCATGAGCGGCTTGCCTCGCTGGACGAAGCACTGGGTCGTGAAGATGCGCAAATTCAAGCCAGCCCGTGGGAGGAGGTGCGGGACTTCTTCCACTATTGCGACAACTATATCGACGCAGTCGACCGCGCAGCCGAACGGTTCTCGACCCGCGCCGAGGACTCGGGCGGCATTCGTGCCGCTGCCATCAACAGCCTTGGGGAAAGGGGCATTCGGGTACAGTTCGTAGACATTGCCGAAACCCGGAAATACGACAGCGAAAGCAAAACGCTTCAACTCTCATCCCGCATTGCGCCGCAAACACAGGTGTTCCAACTGCTGCTGCAGGTCGCCCTAATCAGCCAGGACAAACTGCTCGAGGCGACTTTGGACTTCGCCAAGTTCCAAAGTGACGAGGCGCGCGCAATCGCAAAAATCGGCTTGGCCAATTATTTCGCCGGGGCCTCGCTGATGCCCTACAACACATTCCTGACCGCAGCGCAGGAGTATCGCCACGATCTGGAGTTGCTCAGCAATCGGTTCGGCGCGTCGATCGAGCAGATCGCGCATCGCCTTTCGACCCTCCAACGCCCCGGCGCGAAGGGCATCCCGTTCTTTTTCGTCCGTGTCGATCAAGCTGGCACCATCACCAAGCGCCACTCGGCCACCCGTTTGCAATTCGCCCGGTTCGGAGGAGCCTGCCCCCTGTGGAATGTCCACCGTGCCTTTGAAACCCCCGGCCATTTCTTACGCCAACTGGCGGAAACTCCGGATGGAGTCCGCTATATCTCACTGGCGCGGGATGTCTCGAAATCAGGTGGTTCATACGGCGCGCCTGTGCGCCGGTATGCCATCGCCCTCGGATGCGAAATACGCCATGCCGAGGCGCTAGTCTACGCCGACAACCTAGATATTAACAACGCCAGTGCCTACGAACCCATAGGTATTTCCTGCCGCATCTGCGAGCGGCAAAGCTGCCACCAACGCTCAGTCCCACCGTTGGAACGGCGCCTTTCAATCGACGCCCATACCCGTGGCACCCTCCCCTATGAAGTCACCTGATCTTCACCTGGCCTAAAAATACCCCGGGGGAGGCGCGGCCTGCCGCGGCGGGGGCAGAGCCCCCGCCCCTTTGCCTTACGCTTTGGACAAAATCGCCCAGATTTCATCCTTGAGTGCTGCACGCTTCTTGCGCAACTCACCTTCCGCCAGATCCTCCATCGGTTCGATATTGGTCTCGGCCCGATGCACGACGCGGTTGATCTCGTGATACTCGTCAGCCAGCCGGGCAAAATGCGCATCCGATTGCTTGAGCTGGCTCATCAGTTCGACTTTGTCTGGAAACTCTTCGGCCAGTTCATGCGGGGTGTGGGACATTCCTGTTCGCTCCTAATATGTCGTTACGAGTCAGGTCTATACACCTTTGCCACACCCCACTTTGACGCGGATCAAATCACCGCTGCGCCGTTGCCCATGCCGGGTGAATCCAAGGACGGTCATTGGCTTTCGGCAAGGCGTCTTTGCCCAGCAAGTGGTCCGACATCTTCTCGCCCACCATGATCGAAGGCGCATTAAGATTGCCGTTGGTGATCTGCGGAAAGATCGAGCTGTCGGCGACGCGCAGCCCGTCCACTCCGATCACGCGGCCCTGCGGATCGACGACCGCGTTTTTGTCATCTGCCCGGCCCATCCGGCAAGTGCCGCAGGGGTGATAGGCGCTTTCTGCATGCTCTGCGATAAAGCCATTCAGCTCTTCGTCAGTCTGCACGTCAGCGCCCGGCTGGATTTCCTTGCCTGCATAGGGTTTGAACGCATCCTGCCCGAAAATCTCACGGGTCAGGCGGATGCATTTTCGGAAATCCTCCCAGTCCTTTTCGTGGCTCATGTAATTGAACCGGATCACCGGCGCATCCTCGGGCTGGTCCGAGCGCAGCGTGACTGCCCCACGAGAGGGAGACCGCATCGGCCCAACATGCGCTTGGAACCCGTGCCCTTCGGCCGCCGCCTGACCGTCATAGCGAACAGCTATGGGCAAGAAGTGGTACTGGATATCAGGGTATTCCACGCCCGGGTTCGACCGGATGAATGCCGCGCTTTCAAACTGGTTCGACGCGCCAAGGCCGGTTTTGGTGAACAGCCACTGCGCCCCGATCAGTCCTTTGCTGACCAGATTCCAATGCTTATACAGCGTGATGGGCTGCAATGACGCTTGCTGGATATACAGCTCAAGATGGTCCTGCAGGTTTGCACCCACGCCGGGACGGTCCGCAACAACCGCAATGCCATGTTCGCCCAGATGGGCCGCAGGACCTATGCCAGACAACATCAGCAACTTGGGCGAGTTGATCGAAGACGCGGCCAGAACCACCTCGCGCCGGGCGCGAACGATTTCCTTTTTTCCGCCACGCACAAGTTCTACGCCCGTGGCGCGACCGTTTTCGATGACCACACGGGATGCCAGTCCGCGCACGATATCGCAGTTCTCACGCTTCAGCGCAGGCTTCAGATACGCATTCGCCGCCGACCAGCGCCGCCCTTTCCAGACGGTCTGCTCCATCGGGCCGAAACCTTCCTGTTTCTCACCGTTGTAGTCACCCGTAACCTCATAGCCCGCCTGCTGGCCCGCATCGACAAAGGCCTTGAACAGGGGGTTCTCACGCGGGCCGCGCGACACATGCAGCGGGCCATCTTTACCGCGCCATTCAGGATCGCCACCGTGGCCGCCATCATGCCATGTTTCCATGCGTTTGTAGTACGGAAGCACGTCCGCATAAGACCAGCCATCCGCGCCCATCTCGGACCACGTGTCAAAATCGCGCGCATGGCCGCGCACATAGACCATCCCGTTGATTGAGGAAGACCCACCGATCACCTTACCACGCGGACAGGCCAGTCGGCGATTGTTCAGATGCGGTTCGGGCTCGGACTGATAACCCCAGTCATAGCGGGCCATGTTCATCGGATAGCTCAGCGCTGCAGGCATCTGAATGAACGGCCCCGCATCGGTGCCGCCATGTTCGATCACCAGAACCGAGGCCCCGACCTCGCTCAGGCGATAGGCCATCGCGCAGCCGGCGGATCCGGCGCCCACAATGACGAAATCTGCTTCCATTTTTACGACTCCTTGAACCGCCGCGCCTATTCCAAAGGTCTGCGGCGGTGCCTTTTCATTTGGTGAAGAGGTTATTCGCCGCGCGGGTAGCGGGCGTTTTCCTCGACGACATTCAGATCCATGTGATTGCGCATGTAGCGTTCGGAGGCTTTCTGCAGCGGCTGGTAATCCCACGGGTAATAACCACCCTGCCGCAGCGCCTCGTACACCACCCAGCGGCGGGCCTGGCTGGCACGCACCTCAGCGTCGAACTGATCCAGATCCCAACGCGCCTGGGATTTCGCGCGCAAGGTTTGCAACGTCCCGGCATGGGCGGGATCTTCGGCAAGGTTGACCTGTTCATGCGGGTCCGCCTCAAGGTCGAACAGCTGATCCGGGTCCAGCGCGCAGCGGTTGTATTTCCATTTGCCATAGCGCAACGAAACCAGCGGCGCATAAGACGCCTCGGCCGCGTATTCCATCGCGACAGGCGCGGTGCGTTCGCCCCCTTGCGCCAGTGGCACAAGATCCTCGCCATCGGTCCATGGGGCAATTTCCGCCATGTCGACGCCCGCCAAAGCGCCCAAGGTCGGTGTGACATCAATGGTCGAGACCGGCGTGTCGATCCGACCTGCGGGCAGGTCGGGGGCCGAGATCATCAGCGGCACGCGCGACGACCCTTCGAAGAAGGTCATCTTGAACCACAAACCGCGCTCGCCCAGCATGTCGCCGTGGTCCGAGACGAAAAGGATGATCGCCTCTTGCCGCGTGGTTTCCAGCACCTCAAGAATTTCACCGATCTTGTCGTCCAGATACGAGATATTGGCGAAATACGCGCGGCGTGACTTGCGGATGTCTTCTTCGGTGATGTCAAAGCTGCGCCAGTCATTGGCGTCGAAAATGCGCTTGGAATGCGGGTCCTGATTGTCATAGCCCAAGTCCGAAACCTCGGGCAGCAGGTGTTCGCAATCCTCGTAAAGGTCCCAGTATTTCCGGCGTGCTACATACGGATCATGCGGATGGGTAAAGCTAACAGTCACGCACCACGGGCGGTCGTCTTTACCGCGGGCCAGATCATACAGCTTGGCCTTGGCGTTGTAGGCGACCTCGTCGTCATACTCCATCTGGTTGGAAATCTCGGCCACGCCCGCGCCCGTCACCGAACCCATGTTGTGATACCACCAGTCGATCCGCTCACCCGGCTTGCGGTAATCGGGCGTCCAGCCGAAATCAGCCGGGTAAATATCGGTGGTCAGGCGATCCTCGAACCCGTGCAGCTGATCGGGGCCGACGAAATGCATCTTGCCGGACAAGCAGGTATAGTAGCCCGCGCGGCGCAAGTGGTGCGCATAGGTGGGAATGTCGCTGCGGAATTCAGCGGCGTTGTCATAGACCCCAGTCCGTGAAGGCAACTGGCCGGACATAAAGCTGGCCCGCCCCGGCGCGCACAAAGGCGAGGCCGTGTAAGCGTTTGCGAACCGCGTCGACCGTTCTGCCAGTTTCTTTAGGTTAGGCGCATGAAGCCAATCAGCGGGACCATCGGGAAAGAGGGTCCCGTTCAGCTGATCCACCATCAGGATCAGAATGTTCGGTTTTGTCATTTTTCAGCCTCGAGCAGAGTGTTGAGGACACGCATCGCGTGGTTCACAGCAAGTTGCGGTTCTTCCGGGGCGCTGAGCGCCGCATGGATATACAGACCGTCGATCAGAGCGATCATATTCTCAGCCGCTTCGACCGGGTCGTTCATCAACGGGCGCAGGGCGTCAATCAGATTGGACCGGATGCGCGCCTGATAGATCTGCCACAAACGCAGCGCGTCGTTGTTGGTCTGCGCCAAAACGTAAAACGTCATCCACGCAGCAATCACATCGGGCGTGAAACAGGATGGCGCAAAGCAGGCGCGGATAATAGCCTGTGCCCGTTCACTCGGCGCGGCCGCCTTCAATTCCGCCCGCGCCTCGTTCCCGAAATCGGTGAGAATACGACGCATTGCAGCCAGAAATATCTGATCCTTGCCGCCAAAATAGTGGTGCGCCAGGGCGCTGGACATTCCAGCTCGCTTGGCGATCTGGCTGACGGTCACGTCGAGGGACTTTTTCGAGCCAAGCTCGGCAATCGTCGCCCGGACGATTGCATCACGGCGGATTGGCTCCATTCCGAGTTTCGGCACAGCTGTCCCCTCCCTACGAGTTGGTGGGAGGAACGCTACGAATTTTTTATTGACCCGTCAATCAATAACCATTGCCGAGCGCTAAAATCCGCTAGAGCTTGGATGCAATGCTTGGTGTGGTCAGGTTGCTGCGGTTCAAAACGGCCTCACGCCAGGCAATAAAGCTGACGGCGGACAGGATCAGCGCACCCCCTCCCACGACCCATATGTCAACACTTTCGTGAAAGACCAGCGCGCCCAACAGCGTCGCCCAGATCAGTTGCAGAAAGGTTACCGGTTGTGTGACCGCCACCGGTGCCGCCTGCAAAGCCAGCGTCATGAAATAGTGACCTGCGGTTGCAAAAATTGCGACCAGAAACAGCACTTTTAAATCGTGCCAACTTGGAGGCTCCCAGACAGCGATAGCAAAGGGGATCAGTGCCACTGTCACCCAAATCGACAGATGCGCCACGACAACTGCTGGTGGGATATCGCGAACAAGTCGCTTGGCCAGCAGGTACGATCCGCCAAACGTCAACGCAGCGCCCAGCATGGCCAGATGACCTGCCGAGACTTCTCGAAAACCAGGGCGCAGGATGATCAGCACTCCGACCAAGGCCACAAGAATCGCGGCGATCCGACGAAAGGCCAGCTTTTCACCGAGAAAAAGCGCGGCCCCCAGCGTCACATAGACCGGCGTCATGTAGTTCATGGCAGTGACCTCGGCCAAGGGTATTTGGGTCATCGCGTAGAACCACAGCATAACCCCGACCGCATGGACGCCGCCGCGCACGCTGAACAGGGTCAGCTGTCGGCGCGTCAGGTGCGTTGTCAGGATCGCACGCAGCGCCGGCAGCAGAAAGACAAGTCCCAGCACGTACCGCAAAAACGCCGCCTGGATCGGGTTCATCGTCATGCCCAGCGATTTGACCAGGGCCATCATCACCACAAAGGACAGCCCGGCTGAAAACATCCAGAACATGCCCGCAAGGGGACGGTAAGGGGTGGCGTGCGTTGACATGCCCAAATCTCAACACCGAAATCTGGCCAGGAACAACCCTTCACATGGCAACAAGTTTGAGTGCAATGCCCAGCATGACGACGCCGATCAACACGTCCAATACTTGCCAGGCACGCGGGCGGGCAAAGACAGGGGACAGCACCCCTGCCCCATATCCCAGCGAAAAGAAAAACACAAAGCTGGACAGCATTGCACCCGCGGCAAACGCCATCCGATCCTCATACTGGGCCGAGATCGAACCGATCAGAACTACCGTGTCCAGATAGACATGCGGGTTTAGCCATGTGAAGGCCAGCACAGTCAAAAGAACCGACCTAAGACTGGCGCGCTGGCCTTTGTCCACGTCCATTGCAGCCCCACCACGCCACGCCGATTGCAGGCTGCGCAGCCCATACCACGTCAGGAATATCGTCCCGCCATAGCGCATGACTGTTTCAAACCACGGTGCCGCTTCGGCCAAAGCGCCAAACCCTGCGACACCGGCTGCGATGAGGATGGCGTCGGACACGGCACAGGTTAGACACAGGGGAAATACATGCTCACGCCGCAATCCCTGACGCAGTACGAATGCATTCTGCGCCCCGATGGCAAGGATCAGGCTGAAACCCAACACGAAACCGGCAATAAGGGGTGTGTACATGGAACCTCCTGTCGTCTGCGGCGTTGACTAAGGGTTCCAAGCCAACCTATCAAATTAAAGATGTTGACCTCAGTTAAGTTTGGCTAATGCTGCTTGATCCCAATCACCTGTCAGCGCTGTCCTCGATCCTGCGGCATGGCAGTTTCGACGCTGCTGCTGCCGAACTTGCGGTGACGCCCTCGGCCATTTCTCAGCGGATCAAGGCGTTAGAGGATCGCGTAGGGGTTGCATTGATCAATCGCGGCACGCCCTGCACCGGCACACCAGCGGGGTTGCGTATCGCCCGGCACGCCGAGGATATCGGGCTGCTCGAGGCTAAGCTGGCGCGCGAATTGACGCTGGATCAGGCGACAGGTCCGGCCCGCGTGCGCGTCGCAGTGCCCGCAGACGTTCTGGCAACTTGGTTCATTGACGTCATGGCGCAGGTGGACGGATTGCTGTTTGATCTGGTGGTCGACGATCAAGACCATTCGGCAGAATGGTTGCGGCGCGGAGAGGTCAGCGCCGCAATCACCGTCGGCGGACAGCCGGTTGTGGGGTGCGATACCACGGCTTTGGGCGTGTTGCGCTATATCGCCACCGCCAGCCCTGCCTTTGTGGACAAGTGGTTTGCAGACGGCGTGAATGAACACAGTCTGGCGCGTGCCCCCTGCCTGACGTTCAATCGCAAAGACGGCCTTCAGAAATCATGGATTCTTGAACGGATAGGCTGCCAGTTGTCGCCACCCTCACATTTCCTGCCGTCGTCGCAAGGGTTTGTTGACGCCGCGATTGCCGGGATAGGCTGGGGAATGAACCCGATTGGACTGGCACAAAACGCGCTGGAAGACGGTCGTTTGCGCCCTTTAATGCCCGATGCCCCTTTGGACGTACCCCTCTCGTGGCAGGTGGGCCGCGCTCTGGGCTCTGCTTTGGCACCGATGACGCATGCGGTCAAGCGTGTCGCCGCCCAGGCACTGTATCCGGGTTAACACCCAACGATCAGGATGCCGCAGCCTTCTGCGCGATTGGCAAGACCACGCGGTAACAAGTGATGGCCGCGAACAGGCTGAGCAGAACGATAAACACAATGGCCCACGCAACCTCGTGCATATGAGCCACCCCGGCCAGCGCGGCTGACAGGATCACCGCCGTGATGCGGCAGATGCTTTTAATTGCCGCCGCCCCTTTGACCCGCTGGTCCTTGGGCGCCACGTCCAGAAAATACAATTGACGCGCTCCGCTGATGCCCGTCACGGCAACGGTCACAATGAACAGGGCAATGGCGTGCAGATGCACCGCGTGATCGACCCCCAGAAAATGGACCGTTACCAATACGGCCCCGGTCGCAGCGACCATAAGATTACCAGTCACCATGACCGCACGGTGCGATTTCATGTTCACCAGTTGCCACAGAGGCGCTGATACCAGATATCCCGACGCGGAGGAGATAATCATGGCCGTCAGCCCTTTGGCCGACGCGTGATGCGCCTCGGCCGCGATCAGGGCAAAGAACGGGACCGACAGGGACACCACAACCAAAGGCAGCCGCATAACCACATACCGACGGAACCAGGCTTCATCGAACATGGCGACAATATCGGTGAAATTCTCGGAAAACTTCCGTTTCTGCGCCTTGTGCGGCGTGCCCTTAACCTTGGTTTCACGCGCAATTTCCGACAGCGCCAAAATAGACAGGCCCGACAGAACGAAGAAGGTCACCGAAACCGCAATCACGGCGGTATGGCGGGAAAAAGGCGGATTCTCCCTTGTGATTTCATGCACCAACAGCGCTAAACCTATGGCCCCTAACCCTCCGACACCCATTTGAAGGTAGTGCATGATCATCCGGGATTTCGATTGCACGTGATCGCCCAGCAGATCGGTGTACATCAACGACTGGATCTCTTCGATCAAACCGATCAGGAAGAATGCCGCGACAAAGGCCACAGCGGTTGCAGGCACAACCCCGGTGGAGGCCACAATAACCGCCAATACAAGGCAGGCGCCCACCCCGACCTCGGTCAGGGCAATCCCGCGTTTCTTTTGCTGTCGCGCCGAAATCGGCTGCGCCAGAAAGATGTCCGAGATCATGCTGCCGAACATTCGGATAGACACCAGCGCACCAGCAATGAACATTGGCAATTCCAGTGACACCGCAAGAAACGGCAGAACGATCGACGGGCTTCCAAGCGTCCACGCAACCTGAGACAGAATGCTCTGGCCGGTCAAAACCGGAAGGTTTCTCTTGGGGGCGCTGGCTGGGCTGTCCGTCATCTGCTCAAGTGGTCTATTGGCCCGATAGGTAAAGTGTTTCTATTTCAAACCTATCGGGTTCTGGCTGAGCGGCCAAGAAGTCTTGATCGGCAAAAGAAAAAACCCGACCAATGGCCGGGTTTTCTATGGGTATATTTTGGCGCAGATCAGAGCTGGGCCATAACCTCATCCGTCGCTTCGAAGTTGGTCGTGACACGCTGCACGTCATCGTCGTCTTCCAGCGCATCAACCAGCTTCATCAACTTTTGCATGTCTTCCAGACCCAACTCGGTCGTGGTCGTCGGCTTCCAGACCAATTTGGTGGATTCGGATTCGCCAAGCGCGCCTTCCAATGCGTTCGAGACCTCGTTCAAATCGGTATCTGCACACCAGATGATGTGGCCGTCTTCCGAGCTTTCGACGTCCTCAGCCCCGGCTTCGATGGCGGCTTCGAATATCGTGTCCGCGTCGCCTGCGTCCGCCGGATAAACAACCTCGCCCTTACGGTCGAACATGAACCCGACCGAGCCGGTTTCGCCCAGATTGCCGCCGTTCTTCGAGAACGTGGACCGAACGGTCGAAGCAGTCCGGTTGCGGTTGTCGGTCATTGTCTCGACGATCACGGCCACACCGTTCGGGCCATAGCCCTCGTACCGGATTTCTTCGTATTCGTCGCCTTCACCCGCAACCGATTTCTTGATGGCGCGGTCGATCACGTCCTTGGGGACCGAGTTCGACTTGGCCTCTTTCACCGCCAGACGCAGGCGCGGGTTCTTGTCGGGATCGGGGTCGCCCATCTTTGCGGCTACGGTGATCTCTTTCGACAGTTTGGAAAACAGCTTGGACCGCGCGGCGTCCTGACGACCCTTGCGGTGCTGGATGTTGGCCCATTTGGAATGGCCTGCCATGGTGCGTCCTCGTGATAGTAATTGCGTATTCGGCGCTCATATAGACGTTTGCAGGGCATGGGATCAAGAGAGCGGCTTGCCCGACGCCCCCTTGCGGGTATGGTGGCCCCATGACGACAGATCAAATTATTCTTTTTGCCCTTTTCGCCTCCGTTTTCGGAATGCTTCTGTGGGGACGGTTTCGATATGATCTTGTTGCCTTTTCCGCGTTGTTGATCGGTGTCGTGTTGGGTGTCGTGCCCGTGGATGACGCCTTTGCCGGTTTTGGGCACCCTGCAACCATTATCGTAGCGCTGGTTCTGGTCGTGTCTGCCGGGTTGGTCCGGTCCGGGGCCGTGTTCCTGATCACGCGCACACTTGTCGACGCGTCGCGCGGGCTTGGCGCTCATATCGCGCTGATGGGTGGAATCGGCGCGGTTTTGTCGGCCTTTATGAACAACGTGGCAGCGCTGGCTCTGCTGATGCCGGTCGACATCCAAACCGCGCGCAAGGCGGGGCGGTCGGTGGGCCTGACGTTGATGCCGCTGAGCTTTGCCACCATTCTGGGCGGCATGGCGACGCTGATCGGCACGCCACCCAACATCATCATCGCCTCGATCCGGCAGGAGACGCTGGGCGAACCGTTCAAGATGTTCGATTTCGCTCCGGTCGGCGGGCTGGCAGCCATTGCCGGGCTGGCCTTTGTGTCCTTGATCGGCTGGCGATTGATCCCGAACCGGGGGCCGCAACAGGAAAGCTCTGAGGCGTTAGCCGAATACATCGCCGAACTCACCATCCCGCCTGAATCGGCGCATATCGGCAAACGGGTTAGTGAGCTTTATGAGGCCGCCGAGAAATCAGACGTCGCAATCATCGGCCTGATCCGCGACGGCAAACGGCGCTATGGGCGTTCTGCGCATGCGACGCTCAAGGAAGGCGACGCGCTGGTGCTAGAGGCCCGCCCCGAGGCGCTGGATGAATTTCGCGCCGCGCTGAACCTCGATTTCTCGGACACGCGGCGGCAGGAATTACTGACCGCCGAAGGCGACGGGCTGGAAGTGATTGAGGTCGTCGCTACTGAAAGTGCCCGTATTACCGGACGCACTGCGCAGGGGTTGGGCTTAGCCTGGCGTCAAAGCACTGTGTTGATGGGTATCTCGCGCCAAGGCCGCCGCATCGCTGAACAGGTCCGCAAGACCGAGGTTGAGGCCGGGGACATCCTGCTGCTGCTCTGCCCCCGTGATCGCAGCGCCGATGTAACCGAGTGGCTGGGCTGTTTGCCTTTGGCACAACGCGGGCTGAACGTCACCGCTAATGACAAGGCGTGGTTGGCCATTGGCCTGTTTGCCGCCGCTGTCCTGGCGGCCAGTGTCGGGTTGATCTACCTGCCGATTGCTCTGGGGCTGGTCGTGGTCGCTTATGTGCTGACCAAGATCTTGCCGATCGCCGACATCTATAACCACATCGAATGGCCGGTCGTGGTTTTGTTGGGTTCGATGATCCCGCTGGGCAGCGCGTTAGAGACATCGGGCGGCACCGAACTGATCGCCAATGCGCTGGTGCAATTGACCGACGGCCTGCCCGCATGGGCCATTCTTACAGTGCTGATGATCGTCACGATGACCCTTTCGGATGTGCTGAACAACACCGCCACAGCCATCGTTGCCGCCCCGGTCGGCATCCAGATGGCCCGCACGCTTGAGGTCTCACCCGATCCGTTCCTGATGACCGTCGCCGTGGCGGCCTCAGCCGCGTTCCTGACCCCCATCGGACATAAGAACAATACGCTGGTATTGGGTCCCGGAGGGTATCGGTTCGGTGACTATTGGCGCATGGGCCTGCCACTGGAAATCCTCATCGTCGCAGTTTCCATCCCCGCCATCCTTGTCTTCTGGCCACTTTGACGGGTAAGGGCAGCGCATGAAACGATTTCTGATCCTGCAACTGCGCCCGGAAACCGAGGCGTCCGACGCCGAATACGCCTCAATCCTGGACAAGACCGGCCTGTCGCCGGACCAGACCCACCGCATCCGGCTGGATTGCGAATCCCTGCCCGAGGGACTGGACGTTAAAGAATACGCCGGTGTGATCGTCGGCGGCGGCCCCGGATGCGTCAGCGATGATCCCGAAACGAAGTCCGAGGTCGACGCACGTGTCGAAGCGGCCATCATGGGCCTCATGCCGCAGATTACCGCAAATGATCACCCGTTCATGGGCTGCTGTTATGGCCTTGGCATACTGGCCGCACATTTGGGCGGAGACGTCAGCAAGGATCAGTACGGAGAACCCGTTGGCCCCTCAACTTGCCATCTGACCGACGAAGGCGCGCGTGACCCGTTGACCGCCGGGCTGGGCGAAAGTTTCGACGCGTTTGTCGGACACAAGGAAGCCGTGCAAGCACTGCCTGATGGCTGTGTTCACCTGCTGGCCTCGGACCCCTGCCCGTTTCAGATGATCCGCTGGGGCCAGAACGTCTATGCCACGCAGTTCCACCCCGAGGCCGACGCGCGGGATTTCGAACAGCGCATTAACATCTACAAAAACTTCGGCTATTTCCCGCCCGAAGACGCCCAGCGCCTGATTGATATCTGCCATGCGGCTGATGTGACAAAGCCCGGCGAAATCTTGCGCCGTTTCGCTCAGCGCTACATGTGACCTAACGGCGCTGTTGCCTGCGCCGTCAACACTCGCTTAGGCTGATCCGAATGGCTTTGGGAGGAGTTGTTCTTGGATCTGCTTATAAATGTCGGCCTGCCGCTGTCGCTTGCCATTATCATGCTGTCCCTGGGGATCGGACTGCACGTCGCTGATTTCCGCCGTGTTCTGACCCGCGGCTATCCGTTCGCCATCGGCGCGCTGAGTCAGGTGGTCCTGCTGCCTATCGCGGCCTTCATCACTGTCAAACTGTTCGCCTTGCCGCCCGATATTGCGGTGGGCTTCATGTTGCTCAGCTTTTGCCCTGGCGGTGTCACAAGCAATATCTTGTCCAAACTGGCCAAAGGCGATGTGGCGCTGTCGGTCAGCTTAACAGCGGTCATCAGTTTGCTGTCCATGCTCACAGTGCCTTTCTTGGCGGCTTGGTCGATCCATCATTTCATGGGCGAAGACGCACCCGAGGTTTCAATCACCGGACTGGCCATCGCCATGTTCCTGATCACCACCCTGCCTGTCGCCATCGGCGTCACCATTCGCCACTTTGCTACTGCTTTTGCGGAACGGATCAACGCACCACTATCCAAACTGGCGACCGCCTTGTTCGTTCTGATCGTCCTCGCCGCCGTGGCCGGAAACTGGCAACTGCTTATTGAGAACCTTGCCATCATGGGTGCCGGGCTGGTCACACTGAACATCGCGCTTCTGGCAATCGGGCTGTTCATGGCCCGTGCTGCAAAACTGTCGTGGGATGAGAGTAAAACGATCTCAATCGAAACCGGCATTCAGAATTCGACACTGGGGATCACTCTGGCGGCGCTGATTACAGGCACCGAGAGCGGGTTCAGCCCGCTGGCCCTGCCCGCAGCCGTGTACGGGATCATGATGTACGTCGTCGCCCTGCCTTATATCGCCTGGCTTCGCGGTCGCTGAAAGGACAAGACATGACCAACAACACTGCTGACGCCATCGTTGTGGGCGCCGGGTTGGCCGGGTTGGCGGCTGCTGCCGAACTTGGGGATCGCGGCAAGAAGGTGATCGTGCTGGATCAGGAGCCCGAGCTTTTTCTGGGTGGCCAAGCGTTTTGGAGCCTTGGTGGTTTGTTCATGGTCGACACCCCGGAACAGCGCCGGATGGGCATCAGGGACAGCCGCGAACTGGCTCTGCGCGACTGGATGGGCAGCGCGCAGTTCGACCGCGAAGAAGACGCGTGGCCCCGCAAATGGGCCGAGGCCTATGTGGAATTCGCAGCCGGTGAGATGCGTCCATGGCTGCACGAGATGGGCCTGCGCTGGTTTCCCATCGTAGGCTGGGCCGAGCGTGGCGGGTCTTATGCGGATGGCCACGGCAACTCGGTGCCGCGCTTTCACATCACATGGGGCACCGGGCCGGGTGTTCTGAAGAACTTCATTCGCCGCGTGCGTGAACATGTAAGCGCCGGGTTGATCGAGATGAAATTCCGCCATCAGGTCAGCCACATTATCATGCAGAACGGCTGCGCCAAGGGAGTTTCGGGCGAGGTTCTGGCCGATGACACCGCCCCTCATGGTGCCAAGACCAACCGCGATGAGGTTGGTGAGTTCGAGGTCTACGCGCCCACGGTCATCGTCACCTCGGGCGGGATTGGCGGCAATTTCGAGATGGTGCGCAAAAGCTGGCCCCGCGAGCGGCTGGGCGAGCCGCCCCAAAACATGGTCGCAGGCGTGCCCTTTCATGTGGATGGCCGCATGATCGGCATCAGCGAAAAAGCGGGCGGTCACGTAATCAACGGCGACCGGATGTGGCATTACACCGAAGGTGTGCGCAATTGGAATCCGATTTGGCCCTCGCATGGTATCCGTATCCTGCCGGGGCCCAGTTCCATGTGGTTCGACGCGCGCGGCAACCGACTGAAGCCGCCCTGCATGCCAGGTTTCGACACGCTGGGTACACTGAAGGAAATTCTGAAAACTGGGTATGAATACAGCTGGTTCGTGTTGACCCAGAAGGTGATCAAGAAGGAATTCGCCCTGTCGGGGTCGGAACAAAACCCCGACATGACCGATGGCGGCTGGCGCGAAGTGCTGTTTCAGCGTGTGCTGACCGGATCGAAGGCCACCGCGCCGGTTGAAGCGTTCAAGGAACATGGCGAAGATTTCATCGTCGCCAATACCCTGACCGAGCTGGTCAGCGGTATGAACCAATTAGGCGGCGGCCTGATCGATGAGGCCCACCTGCGTGCCCAGATCGAGGCGCGGGATTCTCAGGTCGACAACCCCTTTACCAAGGATGCGCAGATGGCGGCCATTCTGGCAGCGCGGAACTATCGCGGAGACAAACTAATCCGCACCGCCAAGCCGCATAAATTCCTCGACCCGGCCAATGGCCCGTTGATCGCGGTAAAACTGCACGTTTTGACCCGTAAAACACTGGGTGGATTACAAACCAATCTGGACAGCCAGATGGTCGGTGCAGACGGTCAGGTCGTTCCCGGGCTGTTCGCAGCCGGAGAGGTCGCCGGGTTCGGCGGCGGCGGCTATCACGGGTATAACGCGCTGGAAGGCTCGTTTCTGGGCGGCTGCATCTTTTCGGGCTGCAATGCCGGGCGGTCAAGGGCCGTCGCGTGACGGCCCTATCTTATTGAGTGCGGGTGAATTTCATGACCGGCTCACCAGCCGCATCCAGAAAGGCCAGCGCATCGCCTTCCATCGCGTAGGTGGTGACGTTCTGCAAAGTTGCCAAGAACTGCCGTTCGACCTCTTCCAGTTCTGGCGGACAGGCCATCAACGTGGCGGCCATGTTGTCAGGAAAGGCGATTGATGCACCAGAGATCTCAGCCTGACCATTGAACCGATTGCACCCTCCGCTTCCGGAAAAGGCTCCGCCCTGCGCAAAGGAAATCTCGGGGCGGCGTTCAGTTTCAATCGGCGCGCCGTTCAAGGTGGCGGCTGTCCACTGCGTATTTTCCAGCATGGCGCCCCCCTGAGCCTGCACCAGTATCAGATCTGCTGAATTCCCTGCGTCGCCGGTCAAAACCGGATAGGCCGTGTCTGTCGTAAACAACAGGTTCTGCCCCTGATTGATCGTGGCGCGCACAACATAACTGTGGCCCTCTTGGATCAGAGCGTCGTCAAAGGTCAGCTCAAACTGGGCGGGCACACCTGTCATCGCATAGCGTTTCGCAGCCAGTGACACCGCCGGCGCATCGGCACGCGAGACATCCTGAAGCTCAACATACAGCGTCGCGTCCGGCGGCACCGCGATCCGCTCACGGTACGAGGCCGTACCCGTCACAGTTCCGGCATGGCTTTGGCTGCCCAGAATAGCCAACACAAATGCGCTGGCGACGATGAACTGACCGAGTTTTGGAAAAGGCATGGATTAATCCTTTCACGTCCGATTTGGTGAAAAGATCGTGTGCGGATCGGTATTTACAAGGCCTACTAAACCGGATCGGCGATTCCGTGCCAGATTTACAAGGGCCAGATAAAGGGAATCAGCAATGACGCCAGCAATCCGACGGTCAGGTTCAGCGGCACGCCGACCTTCAGGAAATCAGTAAATCTGTATCCGCCCGGACCGTACACCATCATGTTGGTCTGATAGCCAATTGGCGTTGCAAACGAGGCCGAAGCCGCCACCATCACAGCCACCACCAGCGGTCGCGGATCGATCCCAACTGCCTGCGCCAATCCGATGGCAATTGGCGTCACCACCACGGCCACCGCATTGTTCGACACCAGTTCTGTCAGTACTGAGGTCAACAGGTAAACGGCCCAGATGATGAGGAATGGCGGCAGTAAGCTCAGGCTCGGCGCAATGGCCTCGACAATCAGGGAAACGGCACCGGATTTGTCCAGTGCCGCGCCGATGGCCAGCATGGAAAAGATCAGGGCCAACAGGCGGCCTTCGACAAAGGAAAACGCCTCATCCGCGTCGATGCAGCGGGTCAGCAGCACCACCGCAACGGCCAGAACCGACAGCAGCAAGATAGGTGCCACACCCAAAGCGGCCAAGGCGACGATGCCCACAAGCGAGCCAATCGCAATCGGTGCATGGCTACGGCGAAACGCGCGGGCCGAAGGCTGCGTTACATCAACCATCTCCATATCAGCCGCCAGCTTCTGAATGTCTCCCGGAGCGCCTTCCAACAACAGCGTATCGCCAACCCGCACCACCAGTTCGTCCAGCTGACGCCCGATATTCTGGTTCCTTCGATGCACCGCCAGCACGTAGACACCATACCGACGCCGCAGCCGTAGTGTGCCGAGCGTCCGCCCAACCATACGACAGCCCGGAGTGATCAGCACCTCGACCGTCTTGGTCTCAACCGCCGAGACCTGATCGACGCGCTTGAGTTCCCTATTGCTTTGCAGGCTCAGCAACTCGGTCATCTCGGTTCGCAGAACCACACGGTCGCCGGTCTTGAGTTCAACACCTTTAAGGTTGCGCCGGAGCGACTCGTCGCCCCGGATTACGTCGATAAGGCGCACACCGGGGCGTTTGAAAAGCTGCACCCCAGTCACTTCCCGACCAATCAGGTTGCTTTCAGGGGGGATGACGGCCTCGGTGAAGAATTTCATCTTGGATCGGTCGGACAACAGAGTAGCCATGCTGTCACGTTCCGGCAGCAGGCGCGGCGCGATGAAGCGTAGGTAGACCATGCCATAGATCACCAGCGCAATCCCCAGCGGCGTGACCTCGAGGATCGAGAACGCCTTCATCCCCTGCGCGCGGGCCACACCATCCACCAACAGGTTGGTCGATGTCCCGATCAGGGTCAGTGTGCCGCCCAAAATCGCCGCGTAGCTCAGCGGTATCAGCAGTTTCGAGGCCGGTACGTTCAGCGTGCGCGCGATCTGTACAAAGACCGGGATCATCACTACAACTACCGGCGTGTTCGACACCACGGCAGAGGCCAGCACGACAAACGCCATCAACAGACCAATGGCAAAGCGCGGATTCACCTGCGCCTGCTTCTGCGCGGTCGAAGTAAACGCATCCAGCGCCCCCGTTCGCACCAACGCGCCCATGATGATGAACATCGCGGCAATGGTCCAAGGGGCGGGGTTGGACAGAACGGCCAGCGCGCTCTGATACGGCAGAATGCCCGTCACCAGCATCACTGCGACACCACCGATTGCAACGACCTCGGTCGGATATACTTCGCGCAGGAACATGAAGAACATGCCCGCAACGACCATCAGCGCCACGATCGCACTGCCCGTTTCTGTCAGTTGAAGGAATTGCATTCTTGGTTTTGTGTCCGAACCTTGGCTTGCGCGCCCGTCGGGCAGTTTCCCGCATTGCGGGCGGCAGAGCAAGCCTTACTGCGGCCCGGCCTGCTGCAACCGCCCACCAATGCGGACCATTTGCACAGTTTTTGCCTGCCCGTCGCGGTCATCGGTCTCGACGAAGACACCACTCAGCGTCGCCTCGCCATTGGCGGGGGTGAACCGCGCCTTGGGCATTCCGGTGATGAAGCGGCGCATCGGTTCCACCTTGTCCATACCGATCACCGAGTCATAGTCGCCGCACATCCCCGCATCTGTCAGATAGCCCGTGCCGCCAGGCAAAATCTGCGCGTCCGCCGTGGGCACATGGGTATGTGTTCCAACCACAAGGCTGGCACGTTTGTCGCAGTAATGGCCCATAGCCATCTTCTCGGACGTAGCCTCACAATGCATATCGACGATGATCGCGTTCGCCTGACCACCGCGTGGATGAGATTTCAGGATGGTTTCAACAGCCGAGAACGGGTCATCAAAGGGCCGTTTCATAAAGACCTGCCCCAATACCTGCACCACCAGAACCTTGCGGCCTCCGGGCGCGTTATACAGCCGATACCCTCGCCCCGGCGCGCCCTTTGCAAAGTTGACGGGGCGTACGATGCGCGGCTCTTTCTCGATGAATTGAAGCATATCCTTCTGATCGAATGCATGATCGCCCAGAGTCAGACAATCAGCGCCCGCATCCAGCAGCAGCTTGGCATGATCGCCGGTCAGCCCCATCCCGTTCGAGGCGTTCTCACCATTGACTACAACGAAATCCAGCCGCCATTCGTCGCGCAGGCGCGGCAAGTGTTGTTGGATGGCCGTGCGTCCCGCGCGGCCCATAACGTCACCCAGAAAAAGTATCCTCATCCAACCTGTCCTAAGTGTGGCGTCTGCCAAGCACAAGTGGTTAAACTGCCGCCATAATCCGTGAAAACACTTTGGACAGGAGAGTTTGATGATCCGTTTTTTGATCCCCGCCGCGCTGCTGGCCCCGCTTGCAGCCTGCGACCAACCAACAGAAGACACCGTCGGGCTTGCCAACCCCGCCGCAACCTTCTGCGTTGAAAAGGGCGGCACCTACGACATCGTCGACGGTGCCGACGGGCAGACCGGAACCTGCACCCTGCCCGACGGATCGTCTCAGGACGCGTGGGAGTATTTCCGTGCCGAGAACATGGGCTGAGCTTAAAAGCTTAACACTCGGCTTTCCGTGATCACCATATCCAGCGGCTGATCGGTGGGTTCCAGCGGCAGCCCTTGGGCCTCTTGCGCGTCAAAGGCAAAGCCGATGGCCAGGGTCGGGCGTTTAGCGCGTAACTCTTCCAGCGTGCGGTCATAAAAGCCGCCGCCATAGCCCAGCCGCCCGCCCTGCGCATCAAAAGCCACAAGCGGGACGATCAGAATCTCAGGATCGAAATAATCATCGACCTCGGGCACCTTGGCTCCGAACGGACCGTCTTTCAACGCGCCATCGGGTGTCCAGCGCGAGAACTTCAACGGCTGCCCTGCGGCCTGAATCACCGGAACACCGACCGGGCCATAGGCCGATGCCTCGGCCATCGCTGCCAGTGGGTCAATCTCGGTTCTGATTGGCATATAGCCCGACAAGGGCACACCGCGATGTCCGGCCAGAACCTCTGACAAACGCCTAGCTGCTCCGGGCAGGCGTGTATCAAACGCAGCCTTACGGCGCGCGAATGCCGCCCTGCGCGCAGCGGCTTTGATTTCGGTCAGATCGGTCACAGTAGCACCACGCTGGCAAGCCCAAGAAAGATGAAGAACCCCATGACATCCGTGGTGGTCGTCACAAAAGTTCCCGAAGCCAGCGCAGGGTCGACGCCCAGACGGTCCAGCACCACCGGTACTACCGTACCTGCAAAGCCCGCGATCACCATGTTCACGACCAAGGCCGATCCGATCACGACACCCAGCATCGGAGAATCGAACCACATCATACCCACCGTCCCCAGCACGATGGCAAAACACAGCCCGTTCAGCATCCCCACCAGCAATTCCCGCCGGATTACGCGCATGACGTTGGCGTTGGTCAGGTCGCGCGTTGCCAAAGCCCGCACGGCCACTGTCAGCGATTGCGTCCCCGCATTGCCGCCCATCGACGCCACGATCGGCATCAGAATCGCCAGCGCCACCAATTGATCAATCGCCGCCTCGAACTGCGAGATCACCAGCGACGCGCAAATCGCCGTGCACAGATTCACCGCCAGCCACGGCAAGCGCCGCCGACTGGTCGCGGCCACACTGTCCGAGATCGAGCTTTCGTCGCTCACACCCGCAAGGCGCAGGATGTCTTCTTCGTGTTCTTCATCCAAAACCACCATAGCATCGTCGATGGTGATCACACCGACCAGACGCCCATCCGCATCCACCACCGGGGCCGAAATCAGGTGATATTGGTTAAAGGCGTATGCCACGTCTTCCTCGTCCTGATCGACGGGGATGGAGTGGAATTCTTCTTCGGCGATGTCGTGCAGGGGCACCTCACGCCGCGTCGCCATCAACTTGCCCAACGTGACCTGAGCCACAGGCTTCAGTCGCGGATCGACCAGAACGACGTGATAGAATTGCTCGGGCAGATCGTCGTTGGCGCGCATGAAGTCGATGGCTTGCCCCACCGACCAATGCTCGGGTGCCATGACGACTTCGCGCTGCATAAGACGACCGGCAGAATTCTCGGGGTATGACAGCGCCTGCTCTGCCGCGATCCGTTCGGAATCCTCTAGCGCATCAAGGATGGCCTCTTGCTGCGGTTCTTCGAGGTCTTCCAGCAGGTCGACGACATCGTCGCTTTCCATCTCGCGTACGGCATCGGCCAGAATGTCGGGCTTTAGGATGCCAATGATCTCTTCGCGGACCGCCTCATCCAGTTCCGACAGAATATCGCCGTCGAACTCCTTGTCGTACAGACGGATCAGGCGCGCGCGGTCATACGGATTGATCTGCTCAAGAAGGTCGGCGATGTCGGCCGGGTGCAGCGGCTCCATCAGCTCAACCAGCTTGTCGCGGTCGTCTACATCAACGGCATAGAGGATGGCCGCGACTGTCTTGCGATCCAGCGCATAGACGTCCTCGTCACTGGTCGACTCGGTTACGGGTTCATCAAAGCCTGTCGTCATGTCTGCCCCCGTTTCTTCGGTCATTGTCCCCTAATTAGAAGAAGCAGCTACCGGAAAACAATGACAATGCGGCGATTTACCCGCAAGTTTCGCCCGCCTATGCTGTTTCGCAGTCCCATACAGGCGGAGATGAATGAAAATGGCGCAAAAAACGCTGCTGAAAGGGCGTGTTCTGAGTTTCATCGGTTCCCCATTCGAGGGTGAGCCGACCGAGGCCGTGAAAATCAGCGAGGCGGTTCTGATCGAAGACGGCCGCATTTCCGCCGTGGCGGATGCCGACAGCCTGCGTGCAGACCACCCGGACGCCGAGGTTGTGGATCACGGCCAGCATGTGATCATGGCCGGGTTCGTGGACGCGCATGTGCACTACCCGCAGACCGCCATGATCGCCAGTTGGGGCAAGCGTCTGATCGACTGGTTAAACACCTATACCTTCCCGGAAGAGATGAAGTTCGGCGACCTCGCCTATGCCTCTGAGATTGCCAACCGATATCTTGACCTGACGGCAGCGCACGGCACGACGACGATGTGCAGTTTCTGCACCATCCATCCTGAAAGCGTCGATGCTTTTTTCACCGCCGCCCAAGCGCGCAATCAGCGTGTGGTTGCGGGTAAAACCTGCATGGACCGCAACGCGCCCGAAGGGCTGAGGGACACAGCGCAGACGGCCTATGACCAATCTCAGGCGCTGTTGGAGAAATGGCATGGCGTCGATCGTCTGTCCTACGCCATCACCCCGCGGTTTTCGCCCACGTCGACGCCAGAACAGCTTGAGGCGATGGGCGCTCTTTGGGCCGAGCATCCGCATTGTCTGATGCAAACGCACCTCAGCGAACAGACGGACGAGATTGCCTGGGTCAGAGAGCTTTTTCCCGAAGCGCGCGATTATTTGGACACCTATGAAAAGTTCGGCCTGCTGGGCGCGAATGGCGTTTACGGCCATGTCATCCATCTGGAATCGCGAGAACGCGACCGGTTGCGAGAGGTCGACGCGTCGCTGATCCACTGCCCGACCTCGAACACTTTTATCGGTTCGGGTCTGTTCGACATGGACGGTCTGATGCGAGACGGGCATCGTGTTGGTCTGGCGACAGATACAGGCGGCGGGTCCAGTTTTTCAATGCTGCATACCATGGCCTCAGCCTATGAGATCGGCCAACTGCGCGGCGCACCGTTGCATGCGGCGCAATTATTGTGGCTTGGCACTGTCGGATCGGCGCGTTCCCTGCGGCTGGAAGACAGCATCGGCAACGTCGCGTCGGGGATGGAGGCCGATCTGATCGTGCTCAATCTGGCCTCAACCCCGGCCATCGCTCAGCGCGAAGCGTGCGCTGAAGACCTGTGGGAGGCCATCTTCCCCACCATCATGATGGGCGATGACCGGGCGATCGCCGAAGTTTGGATCGCCGGTCAACGCGTCAGCATCTAAGCTTGTAAAGCAAGAGCCAACTGGTTCTGCCGCTCGATCACGCGAGGCATGTCCAATGTGGTGACATGCCCATCGCGCACGATCTGGCGGCCTTCAACGAAAAGATGCTTAACTTTAAGCGGCCCGGCCAGCAGTAATGCTGCCGGGTCCCAACTGCCTGCACTTTCGATACAGCCTGTGTCCCAGACAGCGATGTCGGCCCGCTTGCCGGGTTCCAGACGCCCGCAGTCTGTGCGGTTCAGCACATCAGCTCCGCCGCGCGTAGCGATCTCCAACGCCTCGCGCGAGGACATTGCATCCGCACCATTGGCGACCCGTTGCAGCAACATGGCCTGGCGCGCTTCAAGGATCATGTTGCCAATGTCGTTGCTGGCAGAACCATCCGCCCCCAGCCCTACCGTCACACCCCGATCCCGCATGGCGCGCACCGGCGCAATGCCCGATCCCAAGCGACAATTGGAACAGGGGCAATGCGCGACACCGGTTTGGGTTCTGGCAAACAAGTCGATTTCCGCCTTGTCTAGCTTGACGCAATGGGCATGCCAGACGTCAGAGCCCGTCCAACCCAGTTCCTCGGCATACTGCCCCGGACGGCATCCGAACTGCGACTGGGAATAGGCAATATCCTCGTCATTCTCAGCCAGGTGGGTGTGCAACATCACGCCTTTGTCTCGGGCCAAAAGCGCCGTATCACGCATCAGGTCCCGGCTAACCGAAAACGGCGAACACGGCGCCAGACCGACCCGACACATCGCGCCTTCACTTGGATCATGAAACGCATCAACCACGCGGATCATGTCGTCCAGAATCGCTTGCTCTGCTTCAACCAAAGCATCCGGCGGCAGACCGCCGTCGCTCTCACCGATGCTCATCGCGCCCCGCGTTGGCTGAAAGCGTATGCCAATCTCGGCTGCTGCGGCAATCGTGTCATCCAGACGCGCGCCGTTCGGGTACATGTACAAATGGTCGGAACTGAGCGTGCAGCCGGACAAGGCCAGTTCGGCCAGCCCGATCTGGGCCGAGACATACATCTCTTCCGGTCCAAAGCGCGACCAGATGGGATAAAGCGTCTTGAGCCAGCCAAACAGCAGCGCATCCTGCCCGCCGGGCACCGCGCGGGTTAGGGTTTGATACAGGTGATGGTGGGTGTTCACCAAACCCGGCGTCACCACACAACCAGAGGCGTCATGGATTTGTCCGGTCGTTTGCAGTCCGTGGCCAATTTGTTCGATCCGCCCACCACGGATCAGGATGTCTGCGCGTGAAAGCTCGCGGCGCGTGTCGTCCATCGTCAGGATGGTATCTGCGTTTTTAATCAGGATTTCGGTCATTCCGCCCCCTTGCATCCGCCCGTTTCGTGCAAGAAGGCAAGGGCTGGCGGAAAACGGGCATAAGAACCAGCCGGGTTGAGCGTACCTGACCACCCGCGCCCAAACAACCGATTTCAGTGGTTGCGCAGAATCTCCAGAGCCGCCGCGTGCAGATCCGCATTCGCAGCGGCCAGCACCCGCCCGCCCTCATGGGCCGGTTGCCCCTGCCAGTTGGTCACTATGCCACCTGCAGCTTCGATCACGCCAATGGGTGCCTGAATGTCATAAGCGTTCAGGCCAGCCTCAATCACCAGATCAATCTGCCCAGCGGCCAACAGAGCATAGGCATAACAGTCCATGCCATATCGGGTCAGCTTGACTTGCTTGGTAACGGCCTCAAACCCTGCCCTGTCCTCGGGAGTGCCAACCTCGGGAAACGTTGTGAACAGAATCGCTTGATCCAGACTGGAGGTGAAGCGGGTCTGTAGCGGCATCGCGCCGGTCGGGCCGGTTGACTGTGCAACTTCCGCAGATCCGACAAAACGCTCACCAATATAGGGTTGATCAATGACGCCCAGAATCGGTCCATTCTGATCGCTGAGCGCTATCAAAACGCCCCAAGTGGGCGTTCCGCTTATGAACCCTCGTGTGCCATCGATTGGGTCCAAGACCCATGTCCGGCCACTGACACCCTGAACCTGGCCGAACTCCTCGCCAAAGATGCCATCCTCGGGACGGTGTCTGGCCAAGACTTCTCGCATGGCCTTTTCGGCATTACGGTCTGCGACCGTAACCGGGTCGAAGCCTTCGGTCAGCTTATTGGATGTTTCAAGGTTGGATTGTCTGAAAAACGGAAGAATAGCCGTGCGTGCAGCATCGGCCATTTCTTCGGCTACTTCCAGATCGCTTAAAGAAGTCTCTCGCATGCGCTACCCGTGCGGTTCACGCGTACCAGAGTCAACCCTGTTGGCTCAGGCGACGTCGCTCAGTACGCGGGCGAGTTCAAATAGACGGCGACGTTGGTTTTCTGGAATCGCATAGTAGGACCGAACCAGATCCAAGGCTTCTTTGTCGCCCATCAAATCGGCAGGCACCGATTTTTTGCCGCTCGTTTCCTTCTCAGATTCTTCCAGACCCTCGAAGAAAAAGCTTACAGGAACGTCCAGCGCTTCGGCGATATCCCAAAGACGCGACGCGCTTATCCGGTTGGCCCCCGTTTCGTATTTTTGGATCTGTTGAAACTTAATACCAACTTGTTGCGCCAACTGCTGTTGTGTCATGCCAATCAGCCAGCGGCGGTGCCTGACGCGCTTCCCCACATGGACGTCAACGTGATGGGTCATTGGTATTCTCCTCTACTACACACACAACCAATTCGGGTGTGCGATGTATATACTCTACCGCAACACTAGCGAGACGCCCTTAACCACTCCCTAATCAGGACGAAACCCCCAAATCAGCACCTCAAACAATATCGCGCTTTTTTGGCTTTTTTTCAACCCGGTTGAATCTGATTTGACAGGCAAAGGATTATGGTTGTGCCCTTTCCGTCCAGCACACGCACTTGCCGTTAGGGAAGCATTGCGCGCACGCCACAACACCTTTCCAGCACCATGAGGTAAACGATTGACAAATTCCAGTCGGCGCGAGCCTATGCAAAAAACTACAGGAGGGCGACCATGCTGGCCTACAGAATTCAAGCCGAGGGCATATCTGCCCGGATATGCGATATCGACCTGCCTCATCCGCAAGAAGGTCAGGTCCGGGTTGCCATAAAAGCCTGTGGATTAAACTTTGCTGATCTGCTGATGCAGAAAGGAACCTATCAGGACACCCCCGCTGCCCCGTTCACGCAAGGCATGGAAATTGCGGGTATCGTTGATGAGGTTGGCCCCGGTGTCTCGCACTTGGCAGCAGGTGACCGCATCGCCGTATACTCAGGCCAGGGCGGTCTGGCCGAATATGGTGTTTTTGACGCCGACCGCGCAATTCCGCTGCCCGACACCGTCAGCTTTGAAGACGCTGCCGCTATTCAGATCGCCTATGGCACCAGTCACATCGCTCTGGACCATCGCGCCCGGCTGCAATCTGGTGAGACCCTTCTGGTCACAGGTGCCGCAGGTGGCGTTGGCCTGACAGCGGTCGAGATCGGAAAGCTCATGGGGGCAACTGTCATTGCTCAAGCCCGAGGCGCAGAAAAGCTGGCCGTCGCTAAAGCCGCAGGTGCAGATCACCTGATTGATGCGTCCGAAGATTTAAGAACGCGTGTCAAGGAACTGGGCGGGGCAGACGTTGTCTATGACGCCATTGGGGGCGATGTGTTCAAAGCCGCCTTCCGCGCCACAAACCCCGAGGGCCGCCTGCTGCCAATCGGCTTTGCAGGCGGAGATGTACCGCAGTTTCCAGCCAACCATCTGCTGGTCAAGAACCTGACCGTCATCGGCTTTTATATCGGTGGTTACCTGAGTTTTCGCCCTCAGATCGTGCGGGACAGTTTTGACACACTTTTTTGCTGGTGCGCCGAAGGGCGGATCAAACCACATATCAGCCATGTGCTGCCCTTGTCGGACGCCGAAAAAGGTCTGCAACTGCTTCGCGACCGTACGGCGACCGGCAAGGTTATTATCACGCCCTAACCGACGACCGCCTTCAGAGGCGCGCTGCCGAGCAAACGGAAGTTCTGGCGCACCAAGGTTGCGAGCGCCTCGACCAGAGGGCCGCGTCCGGATTCGCCGCCATACAGGTTGATCATGTGCGCGGGCAATACGGGCAAGACGCCGCCATCATCGATCTGCACCAAGTGCGCAGCCTCGGTGCCATCCAGCATCGCGTGAATGGCGAGGTCCGCGGATACGGTCGCCTCGATTGTACGATCGTTTTCGGTTTCGACTGACAATTCCCACGGTATGCCGGCCTCATCCAATGCTGCGATCATCTGTGGGCGGAACATGCAGCGGCGGCCTACCGCAATGGGAATCGGTCGCTTGCGCCATGCCGATCCACCCGGCGCACCGATCCAGCGCAGCGGAAGTTCCGCAACGGTTTCCGAACCCTCGCCACCGTTGGCTTCAGTTGTAAGGATAAGATCGCATTCACCACGCTTGTACATTTCTTTCAACTGCAACGAATAGGAAGACACCAGCTGCACGCGTACCCGTGGGAAATCCACGTTGAACCGCTGCAGTACGCGCGGAATCACCGGGTAAACGATGTCGTGGGGCACACCCAGAACGACCTCTCCCTCAAATGCTTGATCGGTGAGTTTCGAGATCACCTCATCATTCAGTGCAATCATACGGCGGGCATAGGCCAGCAGCTGATCCCCTGATGCCGTCAGTGCAATGGTTCGACCGCTGCGATCCAACAGTTCGAGGCCCAACAACTCCTCAAGGCGTTTCAACTGCATCGAAACGGCGGATTGGGTCAGGTGCAGGAAACCGGCCGCACGCGTCACGCCACCTTGATCCGCCACCGCCACGAACGACCGCAAAGTCGTAATGTCCAAATTGCGCATCTTCACGATTCCTTATGGATCACTTCAAAAACATTCATTTTTAAAATGTGTCATAACGCGCCATATAAATCAAGGAAGTTGATGAGAGATCAAGAACTCATCGAAAACTGAATAAAGGACAATAATTATGACCCAACTAGCCGTTCATAGACCCTGCCGTCCGCGCCGACGCTTTGGCTTGACCATGTTGTGGAATGCGCTGTTACTGCACCGCCAGCGCCGAACACTTGCAAGGCTGGATGCTCGGGCGCTTGAGGATATCGGAATCACCCGCGAACAAGCCGAGGCCGAGGCATCACGACCGCTGTGGGACGCCCCGGAATTCTGGCAAAAGTGACTTTCAGATGAATCTTTATGTACCGAATGGCGACCCGCTGCCGCAGGTCGCCATTTTTGTTGCGACTTTTAACCGGTTTCCGTCGCTAAAACCTTGAAACACGGCCCACAGTTGCCGATATTTGCGAGGAACGGGGTCTGATTTTCGGGCCACGACAAGAATTATGTGAAGGGAGACCCTTAATGGCACAATTTGACACGATCCGGACGGCGGCCGGCGCGCGCGCTGCCCAGATCCATGAGGGCCTACGCGCCCATATGAATAAAGTCTACGGAACGATGTCCGTAGGCATGCTGATCACGGCGCTCGCCGCGTGGGCGATTGCCGGTCTTGCTGTGACTGCGGACCCGACTGCCACCGGCATTCAAATCGGAACAGATCGCTACCTGACCGGTTTGGGGCAGACGCTGTTTCTGACTCCGCTCAAGTGGGTTGTGATGTTCGCACCGCTTGGCTTCCTGCTGTTTGGCTGGGGCGCCCTAATGCGGCGCGGCTCTGCCGCTGCGGTCCAACTGGGCTTCTTCGTCTTCGCCGCTGTAATGGGCGTGTCGATGAGCTCAATCTTCTTGGTCTTCACCCCCTACTCGATCACACAGACCTTCCTGGTGACCGCTATTGCATTCGCTGGCCTGAGCCTGTTCGGCTACACCACCAAGCGTGACCTGAGCGGCATGGGTACCTTCTTGATCATGGGTGTGATCGGTCTGTTGGTGGCAATGGTGATCAACCTGTTCTTGCAATCCGGCCCGATGATGCTGGCGATCTCGGCCATTGGCCTCTTGATCTTTGCTGGCCTGACGGCGTTCTACACCCAGGACATCAAGAACACCTACGTTGCACACGCAACGCACGGCGATCAGGAATGGCTGGACAAGGCAGCGATTGATGGCGCGTTGAGCCTGTACATCTCGTTCCTGAACATGTTCCAGTTCCTGCTGATGTTCATGGGGCAGCAAGAATAACGCGACGCGTTGATATTCTGAACAATTGGGGCGGGTCGGAAACGACCCGCCCTTTTTTATGGCCTGCCGCCTTCATGTATCCCCCAAACCCCTTTGCAGCGGTGGAACATAGAGAAAGGCCTCGCCATTTCGGACGAGGCCTTCAAGAAAAAAGGGGGGGGGCTGTCTCAGCTACAGTTCAGCGCGATGGCGAAGCCCGAGCTACTACGGGAAGAGCCCTTGCGATACACATCACCCGCAGGCAAACACCCGGTGAACTGCTCCGCGTTTTGGCCAAATCTTGCGCCAATCGCGTTGTCGACACGCGTCGAATTGTTCTCGGTGCGCAGAACGCCATAGAGATTACCGTTAACGCTGACCGTGCTCAGGAACAGGTTTGTATCTAGTCCGGTCAGGACCACCGAGTTACTGTCACTGCGGCCACCATTGTCAATCGCGACGCGGGCAACTTTCTCTGGATCAGTTTCATCTGTTACAACCGGCACAGCAGGAATTTCTGCCAGTTCGGCTGGTACATTGGTTGCGGGTGGAAGGAAGGCCACAGCACCAGGTACATCAGACAGTGTACGCGGTTCCCCATCAATTCCCGTGAAGCCGATACCCTCGCGGTTATACGGGTCTTCGCAGGCAGCTAGGGCCAGGATGGTCAGTGTGGATAACAAGATTTTTTTCATGACGGCCAACATTTTGGATCGAGTTGTTGAAGCGTAGAGGTAAGCCATTCCAAAAAGCAACCCACCGCAAACCCGATAGCCTTAATCGCTGATGCTTCGTTGCAACGGCACCAATCGTCGCCCTACCTGACCATCGCCCTGCAACAGCCCAAAGAAAAAGGGCTCTGCCGAGGCAGAACCCTTTAAACTTGTCCAAGGTCAATGGCAGATTACTTAATCTTGCCTTCCTTGTACTCGACATGCTTCCGAACAACCGGATCGTATTTACGAACGGTCATTTTCTCGGTCATGGTGCGAGCATTTTTCTTGGTCACGTAGAAGTGGCCCGTGCCCGCGGTCGAGTTCAGACGTATCTTGATTGTCGTCGGCTTCGCCATGGTTATCTCCTGCGTCCGAAAAGGCAGGGGCCTTTCGGTTGAATTCCTATGAGCGTGCGCTTTTACCCGGTCGCGCGGCTGAGTCAACCGGATTCCGTCTGCAAAGCGCACAAAACCTGCGTTCCACACCTGACCCTGGTTTGGAGCGCTCACGGATCTGTGATAAGGTCGTCCAATTACACCCAATAAAGAAGCCGAGATCAGGCTCGTTTCCCGAGGTGCCGGGAACAGGCGAAACCCTCTGTCAGCAGAGTTTAAGCGTATGTTTATTTGGGGGGCTGTTATGACAGAATGGAAGTTTCAGGCCGAAGAATTGGTCAATTGCAATTGCAACTACGGTTGCCCTTGCCAGTTCAGTGTCCTTCCAACTCATGGTGGATGCGAGGCCGTCATCGTCTACGACATTCAATCCGGCAGCTATGGCAATACCGATCTTGCTGGAGTGCGCGCAGCGACTGTTTATCACTGGCCCGGCGCAATTCACGAAGGCAATGGCCAGATGCAACTGATCATAGACGAAAGCGCATCCGTCGATCAGAAAGCTGCCATTCAAGCTATTATGACCGGTGAAGACACTGACGAGATGGCGACAGTCTGGTACGTCTTTAGCGCTATGTCTCCGACCAAGCATGAAACCCTTTATGCCCCGATCGAGGTAAATTGGGATCGTGAAGAGCGCATGGGATACGCCAAGGTTTCAGGCATATTCGATGTAGAGGTTACCCCGATCCCGCACATCGTTTCCGGGGCACCTCACCGGGCCTCAATTCATCTGCCCAACGGGTTCGAGTACCGGCACGCAGAAGCCGCCTCAGGGACCGCGAAAACGACCGGAGGCGCGATCAACCTGGCCTTTGACGCGACTCACGCCCACTTGGCGCACCTCAACATTTCAGGCCACGGCGTCCTGGACGCGTAACTGGGGGTAAACATGTCTATGACCCCTTCCCGCCCTAGTGTGGTGGATCGCGTACTGCGGCGTGACAACGGCATCGTTCTGTTCTGCGTCCTGCTGATCGTACTCGGCGCCTCTTGGTATACGGTTGCCGGAATTGGCATGAACATGTCCGCAGTTGACATGACCCGTATGGCTGGGCCGATCGGGGAGCCAATGCTAATGGCTGGCGAGACTCAGTGGACGCCAGCTTACGCGATTCTGATTTTTCTTATGTGGTGGGTCATGATGATTGCAATGATGACCCCCAGCGCCGCACCCACCGTTTTGCTTTTCACTGCCATCAAACGGATGGGACCGGATAAAGGCCGCACACCCAGGCTCAGCCTTTTTTTCCTGGCCGGCTATCTGGTTGCATGGGCTGTATTCAGCGCCATTGCAACGGGGGCGCAATGGGGCCTTGAACTGATCGAATTGTCGGATGGCCCCATGATGACCATACGTTCAAAAGCATTTGCTGGAGGCGTTTTGATCGCAGCGGGGCTGTATCAACTGTCCAACCTGAAATCCGCTTGCCTGCGCCATTGCCGAAGCCCTGCCCAATTTTTGGCAGATCACATCCGGCCAGGAGTCTATGGGGCATTTCGCATCGGTGCGATCCACGGCGCGTATTGCCTGGGTTGCTGCTGGGCACTGATGTTGTTGCTGTTCGTAGGGGGTGTGATGAACCTGTACTGGATCGTCGGTATCGCCATCTATGTCGCGCTAGAAAAGCTGTTACCCCAGGCGCGGTGGCTGGTTCCTCTCACCGGTTTCGCTCTGATTGCTACGGGTATTTGGCTTGTCGCTGCTCCGGTAGTTGCGGCAGGCTGACACGTAATTAAAGGCCGATGGACCGGCCGAATTACAGGTCCTGCATCAACTTTTAAGGAGGTTCAAATGGCAACTTTCATTACCTACGCATCCTATTCGACGGCAGGCGTTAAAGGCATGCTGAAAAAGCCCGCCGACCGCACTGGCGCGGTAAGGGCGTTGTTGAAAAAGGCCGGCGGCAAGCTTGTGGCGTTCTACATGACCACAGGGGATAATGACGTTGTCGTTATCAGCGAAGCGCCAGACAGCACCGATGCGGTTGCCATCAGCATGGCGGTTGCAGCGTCGGGGGCGGTGTCCAATGTGCAAACGGTTCAGGCTTGGAAGGCGAAAGATTTCGTAGCGATTACGAAAAAGGCTGCCAAACTGACTGGCGCCTATGCACCGCCGGGCAACTGATCGGAATATACGCGCGGAGGGCCTGTAAGCCGGATCTTGTTCCGGGGTTACCCCCTTCGATGACCATTCCTCTAGGCCGTGCATTGCTGCGCGGCTCAAGCTGCCAACCCGGTCCCTCTCGGCCAAGACGCGCTTAGCGGTGGTATCGGCTGACGCCGACCTGCCCGCGCGGGGACCCTATTTGGCATTGCTCCCGGTGGGGCTTGCCGTGCCGCCGCTGTTGCCAGCGGCGCGGTGGGCTCTTACCCCACCGTTTCACCCTTACCTCGTTTTGCCAGAGGCGAACCTCTAACGAGACGAGGCGGTCTGATTTCTGTGGCGCTTTCCGTCGGGTTACCCCGCCCGGGCGTTACCCGGCACCGTTGTCTTGTGGAGTCCGGACTTTCCTCTCGGGCTTACGCCCCAGCGGCCATCCGGCCCTCCGCGCATTCGGGTGGGTATGCCGTGGACCCGGCAGCGTCAAGGGGGGGATAGGGTTGTGAAGGGGTCAGCCCCTTCTTGGCCTGCGGCCAATTCAACCCCGGGGTATTTTTGGCAAGATGAAGCGCGGATCGGGTTTATTCGGTCAGCGGCGCGAGATCGGCGGGTTCCAGAGGGCCTTTGGCCCAAGGGCGGTATCTGAGGCGAACGGCGGCAAGAAGCGTGCAGTCGTCCGCCTCCGCAGTATAGCCTGCGGATTGCGCCATGGCACGGAAGGTGTCCATATGCGCTGTCCGCGGAGCGCCTTGACTACGCGGACCAGCAAGACCCAGATGTTCTAGCCTTTGCCAAGGGAATCGGGGACCGGGGTCGGATTTACGGCCCGGTGCCATGTCGGAATGTCCGATGACGTGTTCAGGGGAAAGTGACCACCGTTCCGAGATTTGATGCAGCAGTGCCTCCAATACGGTCAACAGCGGTTCCGAGAATGGATGTGACCCGGTGTTGTCCAACTCAATCCCAATTGAACGCGAATTGATATCGGTTCGCCCGCGCCATTCCCCGGCCCCGGCGTGCCATGCGCGGTCTTCTTCGCGCACCATCTGCCAGAGCGTACCATCGGCACCGATCAAATAGTGGGCTGAGACCTCATACGCAGGATCGCACAGCCGATCCAATGCGGCTTGAGCGCTTTCCATAGCCGTATAGTGCAACACGATCAGCGAAGGCGTCAGGCCGTCCCTGCGCTCGCCATAGTTGGGCGAAGGGTGCCAGATCGGCGTCAGTGATTCAGTTGCTGACGGCACTGCGGAACGGGCTGGGATCCCAGCCGCAGGCGTAGCCGTCGCCATCCGGGTCAAGACCCTTGCGATCCCGCTGAGGACCGCCATTAGACAGGAACTCAATCTGAGCCTGATCGGCTGACGGGAACCGGGCGCAGTTGCGTTGTGCTTTGGCCTGCAGATTAAAGCCCGCGCGGCTGTAAAGCTGGGTTCCAACAGGGTTGGACGTATTCAGCGCGTATTGCACGATGTTGGGTTGCCCATCTGTACCACGCTGAGGCACGGCAGTTGGCGTCACGACTTCGTAGGTCTGGCGATTTTGTTCAACCAACGCGGCATCGTCTGCGATGCTTCGACGGCCTGAGACTGCTTCGAAATCCTGCTCGTCGGAAATCCCGTTATTGATCGGATCTTCAACGGGGGACGGTTCGACGACCCTTTGACCGGACGTGCTGGCCAGCGCGGCCGCTGTTGCCGAAGCCAGGTCGGCATTCTCTCCGCTCGGCAATGGGGCACCCTCACCCGGAGCACCCAACTGCTGTTCGGACACTTCGACAGGACCAAGCAAAGGATTTCCAGTATACCCCTGCCCGGTCAACTGAGCCTCACGCTGGGCTTGATAGGTGGGCGTATTGAAATCCGTGCCACCTACCGGAGCCACAGTGTTGCAGGCGGCCACAAAACCGATTGCGGGGATCAGAAGTGTAAAGCGCATACAACTGCTCCGTCTTCCGTTGTTTTGCCTGAGCTGAGGATTACCACCATTTGCCCGGCTTGGCCACAAAACCGGCGGCGTTTTCCAGCGCATAAGCGGTGTTGAGCAGATCGCCCTCTTCCCATGGACGCCCAATTAATTGGAGACCAAGCGGCAAGCCTTGCTTATCCAGACCGGCAGGCACCGAAACCCCCGGTAGACCCGCAAGGTTCACAGTCACTGTAAAGACGTCGTTCAGATACATCTGTACTGGATCGGCCTCGGTCATTTCACCCAGACCAAATGACGCCGAAGGGGTGGCCGGGGTCAGGATGGCGTCAACACCTGCAGCGAAGACGTCTTCGAAGTCTTTCTTGATCAGCGTCCGAACGCGGCGCGCTCGGTTGTAATAGGCGTCGTAGAAACCGGCCGATAGAACATAAGTGCCGACCATGACCCGGCGCTGCACCTCGTGACCGAAGCCTTCGGCGCGGGTTTTCTCGTACATTTCGGTGATGCCGTCGCCCTGCGCCAGTTGCGCGCGGCGGCCATAGCGGACACCATCATAGCGAGCAAGGTTCGAGGATGCCTCAGCAGGCGCAATCACGTAATAGGCTGGCAGCGCGTATTTGGTGTGAGGCAGTGAGATATCGACGATCTCGGCACCCGCAGCTTTCAGCATCTCGGCACCATCAGCCCAGAGCTTTTCGATCTCAGCGGACATGCCATCCATACGGTACTCTTTCGGGATACCGATCTTCTTGCCTTTGATGTCGCCGGTCAGCATCGCCTCAAAATTCGGGACGGCCAGCTCGGCGCTGGTCGAATCCTTTGGATCGTGACCGCACATGGTTTCAAGCATGATGGCCGCATCGCGCACGTTCTTGGTCATCGGACCAGCCTGATCCAGCGAGGATGCAAACGCCACGATGCCCCAGCGCGAGCAGCGGCCATAGGTCGGCTTGATGCCGGTAATGCCGGTGAACGCGGCAGGCTGGCGGATCGAACCGCCCGTATCGGTGCCGGTTGCGGCCAGACACAGGTCCGCCGCCACAGCAGAAGCCGAACCACCCGACGAACCGCCCGGTGTCAGCTGCGCATCGTCATTGCCACGACGCCACGGGCTGACCGCGTTGCCATATACGGATGTTTCGTTGGACGAGCCCATGGCGAATTCGTCCATATTAAGCTTACCCAGCATAACGGCACCAGCATCTGCCAGTTGCTGAGACACGGTGGATTCGTATTCCGGCTTGAACCCTTCCAGAATTTTTGATGCTGCCTGCGAAGGCACACCCTTGGTGCAGAACAGATCCTTGATGCCGATCGGCAGACCGCACATCGACGGCGCTTCGCCGCCTTTGATCCGCTCATCCGCAGCCTTGGCGCGTTCAAGCGCGATTTCGGGCGTCTTGTGCACGAATGCGTTCAGCGCGTCGGCCTCATCAATAGCCTTCAGGCAGGATTCGGTCAGCTCGACCGAGGTCACCTCACCCTTACGCAGCGCGTCGCGGGCCTCGGCCAGGCCCAGTTTGTTCAGATCGCTCATGTCTTACTCCACCACTTTGGGGACTGCGAAAAAGCCTTCGCGCGCGTCGGGGGCATTGGCCAGAACCTTGTCTTGCTGATTTCCGTCGGTGACCACATCCGCACGACGTTTCAGGCGCATAGGCTCGACCGAGACCATCGGCTCAACGCCTTCGACATCCACTTCGTTCAGTTGCTCGATAAACCCAAGGATAGTGTTGAACTCGGACGCCAGCGCGGGCAGCGCGTCATCCTCGACCTTGATCCGGGCCAGTTTGGCCACCTTGGCGGCGGTGCTTTGGTCAATCGACATCGGAAAACCTCATATGCGTTAGGGGGCATTTACCTGTCCGCCGCCGCAGTCGCAAGAGCATGGAAGACTGGATTTGCCCCGTTTCGCCCCGACGGCGCGGGCAGCCATTCAAATGTGAATATCCCATATGCGCAAAAGTAAACCACTTAGTTCAGTTCACGCCTTGAAAAACTAAACTGCGCGGTTCATTTCGTATTGCACGGCACAGCCAAAACGGAGAAAGACAATGAAAACCCTCATCACCGCAGCCCTATTGACCGCAACCGTTCTGAGCACCCCAGCCATGGCCTTCGGCGTACCGACAAGCAATCTGATCCCGAACCTGACTTTCCCCGAACCTGTTCAACAACCGGTCACCAAGGGCCAAACCAACCCGAGCAAATAACTTGAATGATGTCGCCGGGCCGAACACCCCCTCCGGCCCGGCTGGGATGCAAAAGACTGCTGCATCTCTGACAACCAGCCGCTACGATGGCAGTAACTAACACGCCGGACTGTATCGCAAATCCGGCAAGCCAACGGAGCGGAAGATGAGCGCACGCAAGCAAGCAGTTCTGGACGCAATTGATGCGGCCAACAGGCAAGACCCCAACTTAGACAGTGGCGAGCCGGTCGAGCTGCTTTATGGCCAGCGCATGAGTTCCGAGATGGATCGACTGTTCCCTGAAGCTTCGGACATTTTGCAGATCGCCGCGCGTGGGCAGCATGTGGAACGCTGGAAACTGGCGCGCAGTGAATACCCAGAAGGCCGCGCGGGATATCTGGCCTGGCGAAAGGCGCAGGGTGTGCATCACGCCGAGGTTGTCATGGGAATGATGGCAGACGCGGGCTATGATGCGGATGACATTGAAACGGCCGGGCGGATGCTGCGCAAACAGGGCATCAAGCGGGATGACGAGGTTCAGGCGCTGGAAGATGTGATCTGTTTCGTGTTCCTCAAATGGTACTTCGCACCGTTCGCGGAAAAGCACTCAGCCGAGAAAATCCAAAGCATCGTCGAAAAGACCGCGCGCAAGATGTCGGCGGAAGGCCGGGCGCGCGTGCTCTCCGAATTCGACTTGCCCGACCATCTGGCTGTCGCGTTTCAGGACTGAGGCGCGCGGACCATGTGCCGCCGATAGACCTCGATCATCCAGCCCAGCATGGTGGCGTTCAGAATGTGCCACATGAAATGAGTGCCCAGCGGGATCTGTGCGCAAATGGGTTCGTCCAATGCGCGGAAGGTGATCGAGGCGATCAGGATCACCGCTCCGACGGCCAGACCTTGGGCGGTCTCCGGCACCCGATTACGCAGCAGAAACGCGTAGATCAGGATCAGCAGAGGCACCGGGGCATAGGCGGATGATCCGCCAAGCCCGGGAACGAACTGAAACAGTGGAATCGTTGCAGCGGCGTAGGGGATGAACAGGCCCGTCAGCAGAGCGGCGGGGAGTGGCCGCATTTGCCAGACGTCGCGGTTAATCCCGAAAATATAGACAAGGATGTACAACAGGATTGGCGCAACATCTGCCATCGCGGCCCAAACCTGCGCGTGGGTGTGGAACAGATAGCTGCCAACGCCGATGGCCGCCAGAATTACCACCAGCGCCATTGCCAACGGCATCCCCTGCCCGCGCACGCGCCGCCACATGATGAAAGCAGCAATCAAAAACGCCGCGTTTGTCACGGCGTTGATGGGTTCGGCCCAATAGGCGGGCGTCAGACGCTCGCAATAGCCGTCAATTTCCTGAAACCAGTCCATGAACTTTTACATAACCGATGCTAAGTTGATGCCAACAGTTTGTTTTAGGAGAACGAATTCATGAACATCATATGGCTGGGCCACGGCAGCTTTCGCATTGAAACCGGGGGGCAGGTTATGCTGATCGACCCGTGGTTGACTGGAAACCCCGTGCTGTCCGAGGACCATCACGACAACGCGCTGGACGGCGCGACGCATATCCTTCTGACCCATACGCATTTCGACCATGTGGCCGACGTGGTGTCACTGGCGAAACATCTGAAGGTTCCCGTGGTCGGCCAATACGACCTGATGGGATATTGGAGCGAAGCCGAAGGATTGGAAACGATCGGTTTCAACAAGGGTGGCACGGTGAACCTGAACGGCGTCATGGTTTCGATGGTGCCCGCCTCGCACAGTTCGACCTTTTCAACACCAGACGGCCTGCGTACCGGCGGCAGTGAGGTCGGCTTCATGATCGCCTCCGAAGGTCACATGCTCTATGTCTCGGGCGACACCGATATCATGGCCGATATGGATTGGATGGGCGATTACTACAAACCCGATATCGGCATCCTGTCGGCGGGCGGTCATTTCACCATGGACATGAAAGCAACGGCTTACGCGGCCAAACGGTATTTCAACTTCAAGACGGTGATTCCCTGTCACTACAAGACTTTCCCGATCCTGGAACAGTCCGCTCAGGCGCTGATCGAGGGTTTGCCGGGGGTGGACGTGATTGAGCCGGAATTGATGAAACCCATCACACTTTAGGGTCACGCCGGGCTGCAAAGAAGTCTTTTAACAGATCAGCAGCCTCCCGCCCGGCAATACCGTCATAAACCTCGGGCACATGGTGCGCCTGCGCGTGTGTGAAAACGCGCGCGCCATGCGCCACGCCGCCGGATTTCGGATCGGCTGCCCCATAATAAATGCGCCGGATACGTGCAGCGGCCAACGCCGCAGCGCACATCGCGCAGGGTTCCAGCGTTACATAGAGATCATGGTCCGGCAGACGTTCCGACCCGGCCTTGGCGCAGGCTGCGCGTAAGGCCAGTATCTCGGCATGGGCGGTGGGGTCGTTCAGCTCACGCGTCCGATTGCCCGCTGCAGCCACAACGTGACCATCCGCAACGATAACAGCGCCCACCGGCACTTCGCCACGCTCGGCCGCGGCCCGTGCCTGTTCCAAGGCCACATTCATGAATGATCTGAACTCCATGCCTCTGACTGCATCAGAAACCTGTCTTTCGCAAGGCGGCGGGATGCGCTATGGGCTGCGGATGAGCAAAACCCCTCCTCCCGGCGACCGGATCGCCAAAGTCCTTGCCCGCGCGGGCGTTGCCTCGCGCCGTGAAGCCGAACGCATGATCGAAGCCGGACGTGTGACCGTGAATGGCAAGGCTATCAACAGCCCTGCACTGAATGTCACCGGCAAAGACAAGATTACCGTCGACGGCAAGCCCGTGTCCGAGCCTGAACCCTCTCGCCTGTGGCTGTACCACAAGCCGCCCGGGCTGGTGACAACCACACGCGACGAAAAGGGCCGCGCGACGATATTCGACAACCTGCCCGAGGATATGCCCCGCGTCATGAGTGTTGGGCGGCTGGACCTGAACTCGGAAGGTTTGCTTCTGCTGACCAACGATGGCGGCATCAAGCGCAAGCTCGAATTGCCCTCGACCGGGTGGCTGCGCAAATACCGCGTGCGGGTGAACGGACGCCCCAAAGAGGAAGACTTTGCACCACTGCGCAAGGGTTTGGTGATCGAGGGCGAGCGGTTTCTGCCGATGGACGTTTCGCTGGACCGCCAGCAAGGTGCAAACGCCTGGCTGACCATCGGTCTGCGCGAAGGCAAGAACCGCGAAATTCGCCGCGCGATGGAGGATATCGGCTTTGCGGTAAATCGCCTGCTGCGCGTCTCCTACGGCCCGTTCCAACTGGGCAGCCTGAAGCCCGGCGAGGTCGAAGAAATCCGCCGCCGTGTGATGCGAGACCAGTTAGGATTGGACGCGGAACCTGACACAAAACCCAAGCGCCCCGCGAAACCGCAAAGAAAACGGGAACCGATCGGCAAGAAAACTCGCAAGTGACGCGGGTTTAGCAACCTTCCCCCTAGCGCCAAGCCCTCGCATCGCTTAAATTTTCCGTAGTTGCTGCGATTGGGGGGCGCCATGTCTGGGACCGGAGTGCAAAAACTGGCCTATGCGGCTCTTTTGGTGCTGTTGTTGGGCGTCTGCACCGGCGTGCTTGGGGGCCTGTGACGCATGGCAAAGCGGTATGGCGGAAAATTCAGCCCTGAAGGCAGCGGCTCTGGCGATGAACAGCCACCACGCGGGCAATTTCACGGCGCACGTGTCGAACCTGCGGGGGCTCGGGCCAACCTCCTGTTCCTACCTGCCGTTCCCTTGGTGTTTTTGTCACTGAACGACGGCGCGGTTGGGATGACGATTGGGTTGGTCGCGGCTGGCCTGCTAACGGCGGCTGCATTTCTTTTGCGCGAAGGCTTGCGCGCCGAAGCCGAATACAACGCACGCCGCACCGCGCGCCGCCCTGCTTTTCCACGCAAGATATTCGCAAGCGTACTGACCGGGCTCGGCGCGGCGTTGGCCTCTTACCGAACTGAGTATTTGGATGCCGAAACCGCCGCACAGGCCAGCCTGATTGCTCCGATCCTGTTTGGCGTGGTGGCCGCCGCTTTGCATTCCGTGTCATTCGGCCTTGACCCGATGAAGGACAAGGGCATGGAAGGGATCGACACCTTTCAGCAGGACCGCGTAGCCCGTGTTGTCGAAGATGCGGAAACCCACCTGGCCGAGATGACAGATGCCATCAAGCGCGCAGGCGACCGCCGGATTGAGGCGCGCGTCGAACGGTTTCAGGACACCGCGCGCGACCTGTTCCGCACAGTCGAGGAAGATCCGCGCGATCTGGCTGGTGCCCGGAAGTACCTGACTGTTTATTTGCAGGGTGCCCGCGATGCGACAGTGAAGTTTGCGGATGTGTATGCGCGCACGCGGGATGCGCAGGCGCTGGCCGATTACACGTCTCTTCTGGACGATCTGGAACAGAATTTCGCGGCGCGTACCCGCAAGATGCTTTTGGATGACCGCAGCGATCTGACGGTTGAAATTGACGTGTTGCGCGAACGCCTGCAACGCGAAGGCGTCCGGTTGGATTGACCGGCCATATTTTTGAGAAAGGATTACCCCATGTCCGATGCGATCAAGAACAAGGCGGTCGAGGCCGAAACGCTGGTACAGGAAGTGACTGCGGTAGCTTTGCCCGAGCCATCGACCGAAGTGGTCACTCTGGAAGAGGCAGACGAACCGGTCAGTGCCGAAATCCGCAAGCGGATGGATGAGATCGACATGGAGAACACCAACTCGATCGTCTCATTCGGATCGTCAGCACAAGCAGAATTGCAAGAAATCAGCCAGGCGATGCTGGCGGATGTACGCAACAAAGACGTCGGCCCTGCCGGAGACAGCCTGCGCAATATCGTGACCACGATCAGGGGCTTTTCCGTCAGTGAACTGGACGTGCGCCGCGAGCGCAGCTGGTGGGAGAAACTGCTGGGCAAAGCCGCACCCTTTGCCAAATTCACCGCGCAGTATGAAGAGGTGCAGGGCCAGATCGACAAGATCACCGATGACCTGCTGGGCCATGAGCATACGCTGTTGAAAGACATTAAGTCGCTGGACCTTCTGTATGAAAAGACGCTTGGGTTTTATGACGAACTGGCATTGTATATTGCCGCGGGTGAAGAAAAACTGACCGAACTCGACAGCCACGACATCCCCGAAAAAGAGGCCGAGGTTGAAGCCGCGCCCGAAGACGAACAGGTCATGAAAGCGCAGGAACTGCGTGACATGCGCGCTGCGCGCGATGATCTGGAACGCCGGGTGCATGACCTGAAATTGACCCGTCAGGTGACGATGCAGTCCCTGCCCTCGATCCGCTTGGTTCAAGAAAACGACAAGTCGTTGGTAACCAAAATCAATTCGACTTTGGTCAACACTGTACCTTTGTGGGAAACCCAACTGGCGCAGGCCGTCACCATTCAGCGCAGCGCCGAGGCCGCCGCTGCCGTGCGCGACGCCAACGATCTGACAAATGAGTTGCTGACCTCGAACGCGGCCAATCTGCGCGAGTCCAACAAAATGATCCGCGAGGAAATGGAGCGCGGCGTGTTCGACATCGAAGCCGTCAAACAAGCCAATGCCGATCTGATCGGCACGATCAATGAAAGCCTGGCCATTGCAGACGAAGGCAAAGCCAAACGCGCCGCCGCCGAACAGGAATTGCAAAAGATGGAAGCCGAACTGCGCGACACGCTGGCCTCGGCCAAGGCGCGGCAGGATGGCATCGGTGATAACGCCGGAACGGCAGTTCCGGGCTGACGGCGGGCTGCGGGTGCGGTTTTCGGGATACCTCAAACCCCTATTGGGTTTTGTTGCGCTGTTGGTTCTGGCCAATTGCGATGAAACCCTGACGTCTTCTGTTGTGCCGCAGCCGCGCCCCGCGGTTACTGCGCCCGCGCCCAACGCCTATGTCCCTCCGTCCGCAGCCAGTCAGGATCTGGCCCGGTTCTATCAGCGGGTCGAACGGGATCTGCTGACCCGTGGTCTATTGCGCGTAGATGGCGGCGGCCCGGATACACCTTATGATGCCGATGATTTGGCGCGGAACTTCGAGGCGATCGCGTTTTACAGCGAGTATCCGGATCATGCCGTAACAGCCTCGTCTCGCCAGACGGATGGGCAGCTTAGCCGCTGGTCAAGCCCGGTGCGTGTGCAGACAGAGTTTGCGCCATCAGTTCCTCCCGAAGCGCGCGAACAGGACGCGGCTCAGGTCGAGGCGTATACGGCTCGACTGGCCAAACTGACGGATCACCCGATTTCGGTCGTCAACCGAAAGGCTAATTTCCACGTTTTCTTCGCAGGCAAGGACGACGGCAGCTATGTCGTCACGCGCCTCAAGCAACTGATCCCGAACATTAGCCAGGCCTCTCTTGATCTGGTTGCCAACCCACGCTCCAATATCGATTGCTTTGTGTTTGCGTCGGCGACCAGCGCCTCGCCGAACCGTTACGTGCGCGCGGTTACTCTGATTAGGACCGAACTGCCCGATCTGCTGCGGCGCAGTTGCATTCATGAAGAGATTGCCCAGGGCCTTGGCCTGTCCAATGACAGTCCCGCCGCACGGCCCTCGATTTTCAACGACGATGATGAGTTTGCGTTGCTGACCAGCCATGACGAGAAATTGCTGACGATGCTGTACGATCCGCGTCTGGAACCCGGCGTTACGGTTGATGACGCCCGTCCGGTGGTGCGGATCATTGCGCGTGAATTAATGGGCCAGCAGCTCTGAGCCCAAGGAAAGGAGACCCCAATGGGTATTTTCGATTTTCTGACCGGAGAATTTATTGACGTCATTCACTGGGTCGACGACTCCCGCGACACCATGGTCTGGCGGTTCGAACGCGAAGGGCACGAGATCAAATACGGTGCCAAGTTGACCGTGCGCGAAGGTCAGGCGGCGGTGTTCGTGCATGAGGGACAGCTGGCGGATGTGTTCACGCCGGGTCTTTATATGCTTGAGACCAACAACATGCCGATCATGACGACCCTGCAACACTGGGATCATGGCTTTCAGTCTCCGTTCAAATCCGAGATCTATTTCGTCAACACGACCCGGTTCAATGATCTGAAATGGGGCACGAAGAACCCGATCATGCTGCGCGACCCGGAGTTTGGCCCGACCCGCATTCGGGCCTTCGGGACCTACACGATCCGCGTCAAGGACCCGGCCAGGTTCATGGTCGAAATCGTGGGCACCGATGGTGAATTCACCATGGATGAGATCAGCTTTCAGATCCGCAATATCATCGTGCAGGAGTTCAGCCGCGTGATCGCCGGTTCGGGTATCCCGGTTCTGGACATGGCCGCCAATACCGCGGATCTGGGCAAGTTGATCGCGGCTGAGGTGTCTCCGGTGTTGGACAGCTATGGGCTGGAGATGCCTGAGTTCTACATCGAGAACATCTCACTTCCGCCCGCCGTCGAGGCAGCTTTGGACAAGCGCACCTCAATGGGGCTGGCAGGCGATCTGGGCAAATTCACCCAATATTCCGCAGCCGAGGCGATGACGGCCGCCGCCAACAATCCCGGTCAGGGCGGCGGCATGGGCGCGGGTCTTGGCATGGGGATGGGCATGGCGATGGCTCAGCAGATGGCAGCGGGTCAACCGAGCGGCCCGTGGGGAGCTTCCGCCCCCGCTGCCCCGCAACCGGCAGCGCATGCGGCACCGCCCCCTCCTCCGCCGGTTGAGCATGTTTGGCATATCGCTGTGGATGGGCAAACCAGCGGGCCGTTCTCGAAGGCCAAGATGGGGCGCATGGCCACTGAGGGTGAAATCACGCGCGACACCCATGTCTGGACCGCTGGTCAGGACGGCTGGAAAAAGGCTGGCGATGTGCAAGAGCTGGCGCAACTGTTTACGATCCTGCCGCCACCGCCGCCGGGTGCGTGACACTTCAGACGTCGACGCAATAACAGGGCTGCACTATGACCGAAGAACACAGATTCCCCTGCGAGCAATGCGGTGCGGATTACCGGTTCAACCCGGACGACGGCAGTCTGACCTGTGACCATTGTGGGCATTCCGAAGCCATAGGTGCTGGCCCTTGGGGGGGCGCCAGCTTGAAAGAACTGGATTTCGACGCCGCAATTGCCGATCGGCTGCCTGACAGTGAAATTGAAGAAACGCGCGTTCTGTCCTGCCCAAACTGTGCGGCTCAGGTCGAGTTTGATCCCGCCACACACGCTGCGGAATGCCCGTTCTGTGCCACTCCTGTAGTCACCGACACCGGGGTTAACCGACACATCAAACCTCGGGGTGTGCTGCCCTTCGCACTGGATGAACGCGCCGCGCATAAGGCGATGGGGGATTGGCTCGGGCGGCTGTGGTTCGCGCCGAACGGGTTGAAGGACTATGCCCGAAAAGGGCGTAAGATGCAGGGTATTTACGTGCCGTACTGGACATTTGATGCGGCCACCCAGTCCAGCTATCGCGGCGAACGCGGCACCGTTTACTATGAGACCCGAACCGTCATGCGCGACGGCAAGCGTGTGCAACAGCAGGTGCCCAAGGTGCGGTGGTCTCCGAAATCCGGGCGGGTTAAGCGGTTCTTTGACGACGTATTGGTGCTGGCGTCGCGGTCTCTGCCCAAAAGCTATACCGACGCGCTGGAGCCTTGGGATTTGCCCGCGCTTGAACCCTATCAACCGGAATATCTGGCGGGGTTCCGAGCTGAGGCTTACACGGTCGAACTGCAGGAGGGCTACACCGAAGCCCGAGGGTACATGGCACGCGTGATCGAAAGGGATGTGCGCTTTGATATCGGTGGAGATCGTCAGCGCATCCACGCGATTGACACAGATGTGCGCGATGTAACCTTCAAGCACATACTGCTGCCGGTCTGGATGGCGGCTTACAAATATCGCGGCCAGACCTATCGGTTTGTCGTCAACGGGCGAACCGGCCGTGTCCAGGGTGAACGTCCCTGGTCGGCCATCAAGATCACTATCGCCGTCATATTGGGCCTGCTGGTTGCGGCGGGCGTTGGATATCTGATGGCTACAGGCCAACCGGGCTGACGCAGGTCTTTCCCAACAAAAATAAGAAATGTTAGCGCTTGAACTTCCCCTGACCAGACGTCATTCTGCGCCGCGTCAACGCCGACGGGAGAGGCCAGAGTGACACTATCCGATCTAAATCAATTGCTGGCTGCGAAGCACGTTCGCACCAACTGCTTTGATCGGGATGAGGTTGTCGCGTGGCTCGGGTAGCACACCAAGCGGAGAACAGTATTGCGCGCACTCTTACAACGCGTTTCGCACGCCAAGGTTTCGGTAGACGATCAAGTCATCGGGCAAACCGGTCCGGGCTTGATGATCCTTGTCTGCGCCATACAAGGTGACGACGAAGCAAAGGCAGACCAGTTGGCCGCCAAAGTGTCCAAGCTGCGAATATTCAAGGATGATGCAGGTAAAATGAACCGCTCGGTGTTGGACATCAAAGGCTCGGCGTTGGTGATCAGCCAATTCACTTTGGCTGCTGATACGTCTCGGGGTAACAGGCCGGGGTTTTCCGAAGCAGCCTCGCCAGAGGTCGGAAAACACCTTTACGAGGTGTTTGCGCAGCGTCTTCGGGCCAATGGTGTGCCAGTGGAAACCGGGCAATTCGGTGCGGATATGGCCGTTGAATTGGTCAATGACGGCCCAGTTACGATTTGGATGGAAAGCTGATGGACAAAAAAGAACAAGCCGTTCGCATCTGGCAGGCCGGTGTCGACGCTGTAGGTGGGCACGCCGCGACCAGCAAAGTGCTTGCAGACATATCCAAACCAGATCAGATTCTGGCCGTGGGCAAAGCCGCAGCAGCGATGGCTCGTGCAGCACTTGAGCATTTTGGGCCTCGTCCCACGCTGGTTGTCACCAAGGACGACCACGGGCGCGATCTACCAGAACATGTAAAGGTTATTGAGGCCTCACATCCCGTGCCAGACGCACGAAGCCTTCAGGGTGGTCAGGCCCTGCGCGAGGCGGTCGAAGCTATGGATCCGGGATCGCATCTGCTGTTGCTGGTTTCAGGTGGCGCGTCATCGCTGGCCGAGGATCTGCTACCGGAGAAGACACTGGGCGATCTTGAGTTGTTGAACAAAAAGCTTCTGGCGGAAGGGTTGGACATCACCGCGATGAACGCCCAGCGGCGCAAGCTATCGCGTATCAAAGGCAGCGGGCTGCTGTCTCATTTCAACGGCGAAAAGGCGACAGTACTGGCGATCTCGGATGTTCCCGGCGACGATCTGAACGTTGTCGGTTCGGGGATCGGGGCGCTGCCTTCCTCAGTCTGCTTTGAAGCGCGCGCGCAGATCGTGGCCTCAAACGCCCACGCCCGTGAAGCTGCGATGGGATTGGCGCAAGACGAGGGCGCCACCGTGCATGCCAACGAAGAATGCCTGCATGATGATTATCAGAACGTCGCCGAAGCCTTGGGTGAGCGTATCCGCAACATGCCGCCCGGCGTCATGGTGTTCGGCGGAGAGCCAACAGTGGTTCTGCCAAAAAATCCGGGGCGCGGAGGTCGAAACCAGGCTTTGGCCCTGGCTTTAGCCCGAGAAATTGCTGGGATCGATGGGATAACGGTTGTGGTCGGGGGAACCGACGGCACGGATGGACCCACCCAGGCCGCCGGAGCGGTTGTTGACGGAACCACGTGGGGCGAAGGCGCTGAATTGGCTTTGCAAAACGCCGACAGCGGCAGCTATCTGGAACGCGCAGGTGCCTTGCTGGTGACGGGGCCGACGGGAACAAATGTGATGGATCTTGTTGTCGCAATCCGTTCATGATTTGACGATTTTCAGAACGACCGGATTGCAAAACGCAATGACAGTGTTGGAATGACGCCGCCTGCGAACGCGCTACGTGACATCGAAGACCTTCCTGACATCGGTATCGAGATGCCCGATGGCTGCCGTCTGTCCGCTCGGGTCTGGCGCCCCAAGGACGCGACCGTTGACCCTGTCCCCGCCATTTTGGAATTCCTGCCGTATCGCAAGCGCGACGGCACTTCGGTACGAGACGCCTTAACCCACCCGTGGTTTGCGCAACGCGGCTATGCCTGCATCCGCGTGGACATGCGGGGCAATGGCGATAGCGAAGGGCTGATGGAGGATGAATACTCGCAGCAGGAACTGGACGATGCCGTCGCGACCATCCAATGGCTGGCCAAACAACCGTGGTGTACCGGCGCGGTCGGGATGATGGGAATAAGTTGGGGCGGTTTCAACGCGCTTCAGGTCGCTGCGTTACAGCCTGAACCGCTTAAAGCAATCATTACCCTATGCTCAACCGCTGACCGCTATGCTGACGACATCCATTACAAAGGCGGCTGTTTGCTGAATGAGAACTTGGGTTGGGGCGCGACCATGTGGTCCTACTCATCCCGAGCACCGGACCCGGCGCTGCGACCCAATTGGCGTGAACTGTGGTTGGAACGGCTTAAAACCGAACCCTTTTTACCATCCGTTTGGTTACGTCATCAGCGGCGCGACGACTATTGGCACCACGGCTCGGTCTGTGAAGATTTCAGCGCGATTCAGGCGGCCACACTGGCCGTGGGTGGCTGGGGTGACGCCTACAAAAACACCGTCCCGCTGCTGGTTGAGAAACTGAACGCGCCGGTCAAAGGCATCGTCGGCCCATGGGTTCACAAATATCCTCATTTCGCGGTACCCGAACCGCGGATCGGCTTCCTGCAAGAAGCGCTGCGTTGGTGGGACTGCTGGCTGAAAGGTATTGATACCGGGGTCGTCTCTGATCCGGATTACCGCGCTTATCTGATGGACGGCGTGCGCCCACAGCGTTGGTACAATGAGCGCAAGGGGCGCTGGATTGCCGAAGAGAAAGGCGCGACGTCCCACCTGCCCGAAGTATCGTTCACGTTGTCGAATGAAGGTTTGGGACTGGATGGCACGTTGGACAAAAAGGTGTGTTCACCGCAGACATGCGGCATCGAGGCCGGTGAGTATTGCGCCATCTGGCTTGGGCCAGACATGCCCGGCGATCAACGTCCCGACGATGCCCTGTCGGCCTGTTTCGATGGTGCGCCTCTGGCCGAGGATTTGGATATTGTCGGCGCACCGCGTATCCGTTTGCGTCTGAGTTCCGATCGCCCGCAAGCACAAATTGCCGTGCGCTTGAACCATCTGCACCCGGATGGCGCATCAACCCGCATCACCTATGGCGTGCTGAACCTGTCTCATAGAGACAGCCACGCTGATCCCAGCCCATTGCAGCCCGGCACCATCTATCAGGTCTCGCTGAATCTGGATCACATCGCCTATCGCGTTCCCAAGGGACACCGGCTGCGGGTCGCAATCTCAAACGCCTATTGGCCGCTGATTTGGCCCTCACCCGAAAAGGTCGAACTGCACCTGACCGGAGGGGAGATCGCCCTGCCCCAGCGTCCGGCGACCAAGGACGAATACACGTTTCCACCACCCGAGACGGCCAAGCCCTTGGGTCAGACCATCCTGCGCGAATCTCGCAATTCACGACGGATGGAAACAGACATGAATTCGGGCGAAACCCATCTGATCATCGAAGATGATTTCGGTCTCGTTAATAATGAAGACCACGGCCTGAGCCATGGCGGCACCGCGCAGGAGCGTTGGACGATCCACCCGGACAACCCTCTTTCAGCCAGGGGTTACTGTAGGTGGACGCAAGAAATAAGTCGGGAAGGCATCGACCTGCGCACTGAAACATCATGCGAAATGTGGGCAGACGAAGCGACCTTCTACCTCAGGGCAAAATTGAATGCCTATGAGGGCGAAAACTTGGTATCAACGAAGGAACTGGAGGATTCCATACCACGCTATCAGATGTGATTTGCCGGCTCGTGCAGGATGGTCATTTGTCCTTGCCCGTTCGACCGAAATACGCCTACTTTGACTCACGCGTCAATAAAAAGCCCTTCAAGGGCTGACAATCCACTCAACTGGGAGAAAATAATGAACGAACAACTCACGCACATGACCAAAGAGGTCACGGCGGGCAAGCTGACCCGCCGCGAATTCATGGGGAAAGCAGCGGCTCTGGGTGTGTCAGCGGCGATGGCCAGCACTATGTTTGCCGATGCCGCACGTGCTGCTGGTCCGAAAAAGGGTGGCGATCTGAAATTCGGTTTGCAGGGCGGCGAGTCCACCAACTCTCTGGACCCAGCGACTTATGCGAGCTCCGTTCCCTTCCAGAACGGCAAGCAATTTGGTGACCAATTGGTCGAGGTCGCGCCCGACGGCTCGATCGAGCCTCGTCTGGCAGAAAGCGTCGAAGGCAGCGCGGACGCCAAGGTCTGGACGTTCAAACTGCGTCAGGGTGTGGAATTCCACAACGGTAAAACAATGACCAGTGAAGACGTTCTGAAGACCATGGAACGTCATTCAAACGAAGACTCAAAGTCCGGTGCACTTGGCATCATGAAAGGCATCGAGTCTATGAAGGCCGATGGTGACAACTTTCAGGTCACACTCACCGAGCCGAACGCCGACTTGCCCTACCTGATGGCGGATTACCACCTGATCATTCAGCCTGACGGTGGTATGGACAACCCTGGTGCTGGTATCGGCACCGGACCTTACAAGGTAGAAGTAAATGAACCCGGTGTGCGCCACCTGTACACGAAGTTTGAAAACCACTGGAACCCGGATTTCGGCAACTTCGACAGCGTGGAAGTTGTTGTCATTAACGACGCGACTGCCCGTACTGCAGCCCTGCAATCGGGTCAGGTCCACGCGATCAACCGGGTAGAGCCAAAAGTTGCTGATCTGCTTGGCCGCGCACCCAACCTGACAGTGCATTCGACTGCTGGCCGCGGCCATTATGTGTTCATCATGCACTGCGACACTGCTCCGTTTGACCAAAACGAACTGCGTCTGGCGCTGAAACACGCGATCAACCGTCAGGATTTGGTCGACAAAGTTCTGCGCGGCTACGGTACCGTCGGTAACGACATGCCGGTCAACGCGGCTTACCCGCTGTTTGATGGCTCGATCCCGCAGCGCGAGTTCAGCATCGAGAAGGCGGCCGAGCACTACAAAAAGTCCGGTCATGATGGCTCGCCGATTATCCTGCGCGTCGCAGACGGTGCCTTCCCAGGTGCTGTCGATGCCGCGGCCCTGTTCCAGCAAACGGCTGCTCAGGCCGGTATCCCGCTGGAAATCAAGCGCGAACCCAACGACGGTTACTGGTCCGAGGTCTGGAACGTTCAGCCCTTCTGTGCGTCCTACTGGGGTGGCCGCCCTGTGCAGGACCAGATGTATGCAACCGCGTATCTGTCGACTGCAGACTGGAACGACACCCGCTTCAAGGTTCCGGAATTCGACGAGATGTTGTTTGCCGCCCGCGCCGAACTGGACAACGACAAACGCAAGGACATCTACAGCAAAATGGGCATGATGGTCCGCGACCAAGGCGGCCTGATCTGCCCGATGTTCAACGACTTTGTCGAAGGCGTCAGCAATCAGCTGGAAGGTTGGGAAAGCGATCCGACCCAAGAGATGATGAACGGCAACATGTCCCGCAAAATGTGGTTCGCATAATACAGGCTACGGATTATGCATCCTATCATCAAACTGGTTTCCCAGCGCCTTGCGCTGGGACTCCTGCTTCTCTTCGGTGCATCGGCTCTGATCTTCGGCCTCACTGAAGCCCTTCCCGGGGACGCGGCGCAAGCCGTCCTTGGCCAATCCGCAACCCCCGAGGCGCTGGCAAACCTGCGCGAGGAAATGGGCCTCAACCGTCCTGCCCTGACCCGCTACTTCGAGTGGCTGGGCGGCATCGTACAGGGCGACCTGGGTCAATCCCTGACAAATAAATTGGACATCGCCGAGTCGGTCGGTAGCCGTCTGGGCAACACGCTGTTCCTGGCTTTTTGGGCAGCTATCATTTCGGTCCCGTTGGCCATCTTTCTGGGCCTTTTGGCCGTTCGCTATCGTAACCGTTGGCCGGACAAACTGATCTCGGCCGTGACTCTGACCACGATCTCGATCCCCGAATTTCTGATCGGTTACGTTCTGGTGTACTTCATTGCTGTTAAACTCGGCATGTTCTCTCCGTTGGCGATGATCAATGACAGCATGTCGTTCTGGCAGAAACTGAACTCTATTGCGCTGCCTGTCATCGTGCTGACCCTTGTGGTTCTGGCTCACATGATGCGCATGACCCGTGCTGCCATCCTGAACGTGATGCAGTCAGCCTATGTTGAAACCGCTGAACTCAAGGGCCTGAGCAATTTTCAGGTCATCTATCGCCACGCCTTTCCGAACGCCGTTGCACCCATCGTCAACGTGGTAATGCTGAACCTCGCCTATCTGGTCGTCGGCGTCGTCGTTGTTGAGGTGGTGTTCGTCTATCCCGGTATGGGACAGTATCTGGTCGACCACGTGACCAAGCGTGACGTGCCGGTGGTTCTGGCCTGCGGCGTCATCTTCGCCGCGATCTATATCGGACTGAACATGATTGCAGACATCGTTGCCATTCTGGCCAACCCAAGGCTGAGGCATCCGAAATGAAGAATATCCCTGTTTCTGCAATGATCGGGCTGGCATTCACGGCCCTGTATTTCTTCATCGCAATCTTCGCCCCTCTGCTGGCCCCTTACGGCATGGCCGAGGTCGTAGGAGACGTGTGGGAGCCGTCCAGCTCGCAGTTCTGGCTGGGCACCGACAATATTGGGCGCGATCTGCTCAGCCGTATGATCTATGGCGGGCGCACAACGATCTTTATCGCGACGGCGGCGACGATCCTCAGCTTTGTGACCGGTTCGATCCTTGGCTTTTTGGCTGCCGTTCTGGGCGGCTGGGCCGATCAGGTCATGTCGCGCACAGTTGACCTGATCATGTCGATCCCAACTTTGATCTTTGCGCTGGTGGTTCTGGCGATGGTGCCCGTCACCATTCCCGTTCTGATCATCGTCATGGGCCTGCTGGACGCCACCCGCGTCTATCGTCTGGCCCGCGCTGTCGCCGTGGATATCGCCGTCATGGATTATGTCGAGGCAGCACGTCTGCGTGGTGAAGGTCAGGTCTGGGTCATCTTCCTGGAGATCCTGCCCAATGCCCTGTCGCCGCTGGTCGCTGAACTGGGTCTGCGGTTCATCTTCATGGTTCTGTTTGTCTCAACCCTGTCTTTCCTGGGTTTAGGCGTCCAGCCGCCGTTGGCGGACTGGGGCGGCATCGTGAAAGAGAACAAAGATGGCATTGTCTATGGCATCGGCGCGGCGCTCTATCCCGCTGTCGCTATCGCGACGCTGGCCATCTCGGTAAACCTTGTGGCTGACTGGGTCCTGAACCGCACCACTTCGCTGAAAGGAGGCCGGGGATGAGTGAACCGCTTCTCAAAGTCCGAGACCTCAAGATCGGCGCAACCGTCTACCCTCCGGGTGAGAAACCTCATGACATCGAAATCGTGCACGGGGTCAGTTTTGACCTCGCGCCCGGTAAGGTTCTGGGGCTGATCGGCGAATCCGGGGCTGGTAAATCCACCATCGGTCTGGCCTCGATGGCCTATGGCCGGGGCGGTGTGAAAATCACCGGAGGCGAAGTGTGGGTCAACGGACGTGACATCCTGAAAACGTCCCACGGCGACATCCGCAAGCTGCGTGGTGGTGAAGTCACCTATGTGTCCCAGTCCGCCGCCGCGTCCTTTAACCCGGCTAAAAAGATCATGGATCAGGTGGTCGAAGCTGCGGTCGAACAGAAGAAGTTCAATCGCAAAGAGGCCGAAAAACGTGCGCGTGAGCTGTTCGCCAAACTGGGTCTGCCCGACCCGGACAACATCGGTGATCGCTATCCGCACCAGGTCTCGGGTGGTCAGCTGCAGCGCTGCATGACGGCGCTGGCATTGTGTCCCGAGCCTGATCTGGTGGTCTTCGACGAACCCACCACAGCGCTGGATGTGACCACGCAGATTGATGTTCTGATGGCGATCAAGGAAGCCATCGCAGATACAGGCGTTGCCGCGCTTTATATTACCCACGACCTTGCCGTTGTGGCGCAGGTGAGCGACGACATCATGGTTCTGCGCATGGGGAATACGGTCGAGTATGGCAATACCGATCAGATCATCAACAATCCGCAAGAGGAATACACCAAGGCACTAGTCTCGGTGCGTTCTATCGAGCATGAAGAAAAACAGCCTACGCCTGAACCAGTGCTTACCGTTGATGGCATCACTGCGCGCTACAAGGGACTGAACTTCGACGTGCTGCACAACGTCAATGTCGAGCTTCATCCGGGGCAGACACTGGCGGTTGTGGGTGAGTCCGGCTCGGGCAAGTCCACGCTGGCGCGGGTGATTACAGGTCTGCTTCCGCCGCGCGATGGCGAGATCAACTTTGCGGGGCGCAAGCTCTCGCCCGACCTCAAGGGACGCACCCGCGAGGACTTGCGCGAGTTGCAGATGATCTATCAGATGGCCGACGTGGCGATGAACCCACGTCAGACTGTCGGAACGATCATCGGCCGCCCGTTGGAGTTCTACTTCAACATGCGCGGGGCCGAAAAGCGTAAGCGGATCATCGAGTTGTTGGATGAGATCGAATTGGGCGAGAAGTTCATCGACCGTTATCCTGCTGAACTGTCCGGCGGTCAGAAACAGCGTGTCTGTATCGCGCGGTCGCTGGCGGCCAAGCCCAAGATGATCATCTGTGACGAGGTCACCTCGGCGCTTGACCCGTTGGTGGCGGACGGCATTCTCAAGCTGTTGATGGATTTGCAGAAGATCGAGGATGTGGCCTATCTGTTCATCACGCACGATCTGGCAACGGTCCGCGCCATCAGCGACAGTATTGCAGTGATGTATCAGGGCCGCGTGGTCCGTTACGGTCCGAAATCGCAGGTGCTGAGCCCGCCGTTTGACGACTATACAGATCTGCTGTTGAGCTCGGTGCCTGAAATGCATCTGGGCTGGTTGGAAGAGGTTGTTGCACACCGCAAGATGGAGAGCGCAGGGAACTAACCTTCGGCGTAACAATCTGATGAAATTTCAGAATCCCGGCACGATGTCTGATGACTGGTGTCGGGATTTTGTTATTGGGGGCGCGAACAGGCGGCCCTTGCGCGGCGAATCCCCTAGGGTCACCTGAAAGAATTATAGAAAGGGTCAGTGCATGGACCGCAAACTCCTGTTGATCATTTTGGACGGTGTTCCTTGGCGCAACTTCCGCCGCCTGTTCGGCAACCTTGAAGGTTGGGTCGATAGTGGCGAGGCGCAGGTCTGGAAGCTGCGCGCAGTGCTGCCTTCGACCTCGGCCAGTTGCTATGCCTCGATCCATACCGGCGTCACGCCACAGGAACACGGCTGCACTGGCAACGGCAATGTGTTCCGGCTGAGCCACAAGGACGTGTTCAGTCAGGTCCGTGAGGCTGGTGGCGTGACCGGAGCCGTGACCCACAGCTATTGGTCTCAGTTCTTCAACCGTCATCCGTTCGACTACGTGCGCGACATCGAATATGATGAACCGGACAGTACGACAATCAACCATGGCCGTTTCCACACCATGACCGGGTACGGCAAAGTCAACCAGATGACACCGTCCGACGTTGATCTATTCGCAACGCTGACCAATCTGAGCCTGCGTTTCGGCCTGGACTACGGCATCCTGCACACCTGCACTTTGGACAGTATGGGACACCGGTTCTTTCACGATCGCGAAGAAATGGACCATGCCTGTTTCGTTGCGGACGAGATGCTGGCCCCGTTCATTCCCCGTTGGCGTCAGCTGGGATATGAGGTGATTGTCACTGCCGACCACGGTCAGGATGAGCGCGGCCACCACGGAGGGCGCGGACCGTTGCAGCAGGAAACCGCGCTGTACTACTTCGGCGACGCTAAGGGCCCCGAGGCTGATACCGTGATCGATCAGCTACAACTGGCGCCCACAATCCTGAACCGCATGGGCGCGCCACTGGCCGAAACAATGAAGGCCAAGCCGTTCCTGATCTAGTCAGTCGTAGCACCAAATTCCCTGCCCCAATGCCTCAATGGCGATGGAGATCCGCTCAAAACTGTCTGCGGCGCGTTTCACCGATGCACGCGCCCTTAAATAGCCGTGCACGAGCCCCGGTTCATTGATGCAATGCGCTTGCCCACCCGCCGCGGTGATCTTGTCACAATAGGCCGGGCCATCATCGCGCAGCGGGTCGCAATCCGCAGTGACCACCACGGTCGGCGGCAGGCCCGCAAAGTCGGTATCGTGCAAAGGAGCAAAAGTCGGGTCGCCTTCGGGCGCAGAACCGCCACGGCGCACTTTTTCGTAGAACCGAATATCGTCCAGCGTCAAAAGCGGCGCTTGTGCGTGTTCGACGTAGGACCCCACCGACGTATCACCGCCCAGTACGGGGTAGATCAGAACCTGCCCCAACACGTTGCCCAACCGTCCGCGCGCATAGTGGGCCACAGCCGCCGCCAAGTTGCCACCCGCGCTGTCGCCTGCAAGCACCAGCGGATCACCGAATTCCTGAGCCGCCCAGTTCGTGGCGGTCCAACTGTCCTGAAACTGCGCCGGGTGGACGTGTTCGGGGCACAGACGATAATCCACGGCAACGACCCGATACCCAGTCTGCGCACAAATCTCGGCGCAGACATCATCGTGGCTGTCCAGCCCTCCAAGGACGAAACCGCCTCCATGAAAATAGACGACGGTTCGCGTAGGGTCGCCAGCGGTGTAGACACGGACAGGCACACCATCGGCGGCTCTGTCCTGCACGTCTAACCCGGCAGGGCGAGGTTGGCGAAAGTCCTGACACATCTTGTCATAGACGCGTCGCTGATCCTCGATCGAAAGATCAACAGCATCATCTGGATAGCTTTCAGCCGTTCGTCTTATGAACGCCCATGTTTCTTCATCAATCAGACGTTCATAATCCATTGTCCCTCCGCGGTCAGGCAGCCCATTCCCATGGCCGGGTATACGCCCCCAGCACTTTACTGACATCGTCCTCGGATGAGCCGTTCGCGTCAAGCTGCGCGACAAGCCCGCGCTTCTTGTCGTCGATTACCGAAGCCACACGCGCATCCAGGCCAGCCTCTTCCAGCGCGCCGTTATAGATGCGTGTAATCGCTTGCTTCCGCAATTCCGGTTTAAAGACCTTACCCACGGCGGTTTTTGGTAATTCATCCAGAATCGTCATATGCTTGGGCTGCGCCGCACGCTCGTGGACATGCACACCGCAATACTCCATAAGCTCTTTTTCAGTCACACTGGCCCCATCAACCAATTCGACAAAGGCGCAGGGAACCTCGCCCGAATAGGCGTCGGGCTGACCGATAGCCCCGGCAAATGCCACTGCGTCGTGACCCAGCAGAGCTTCTTCGATCTCAGCCGGGTCGATGTTGTGGCCGCCGCGAATGATCAGGTCTTTGGCGCGACCGGTGATCCACAGATAGCCATCCTCGTCAAACCGGCCCAGATCGCCCGTGCGCAGGTATTTGTCGAAGTGGTAGAGGTCTACGTTCTTGTCGGCCTCGGTATAGGTGTTGCCCGCGTAAACGCCGGGGTTCGAGATACAGATCTCGCCGATCTCATCCGCGTTGCATTCCTTGGGCCCATCCGGCCCATCCTGCAGGATTTTGACATCTGTATAGGGAAACGGAATCCCGATCGAGCCGATCTTCTTTTCCCCATCCACCGGATTGCACGAGACCAGACAGGTCGCCTCAGTCAGTCCGTAACCTTCAACGATGGTCACACCTGTGGCCTCTTCGAACCGGCGGAACAGTTCCACCGGCAACGGGGCCGAGCCCGAGAACGCGGTTTTGACGGTCGAGATATCCGCATCCACCGGGCGCTGCATCTTGGCGGCGATTGCGGTCGGGACCGTGATGATAAAGCTGACCTTCCAGCGTTCGATCAGCTTCCAGAAATTGTCGAACACGCCGTCGCCGCGATACCCGGCAGGCGTTGGGAACACCACATGCGCGCCCGAGGATACGGCGGCCATCACAATGACATGTACCGCAAAGACGTGGAACATGGGCAACGGGCACATGATGACGTCTTCATCCGAGAACAGCAGTGTGTTGCCCAACCAGCCGTTATAGATCAGGCCCGAATACTTGTGCTGCGCCACTTTCGGCATGCCCGTCGTACCACCCGTGTGGAAATAGCAGGCAACGCGGTCTTCCTTGCTGTCTTCGAAAGTCAGCGTTGTGGGCTGCTTGGCCAGTTCTTTGTTGAAATTCATGTAAGTTGCGTGCGCCAGATGCTCCTTGTCGCCCATCTTGGGGCGCAACAACGGCACCAGCCAGGATTTCGGCGGCGTCAAATAGCGGTTGAGGTCGATCTCAAGAATGGTTTTGACGTTGGGCGCATGACGTACCGCCTCTTCCACCTTTTGTGCCACATCGGCCTTGGGGAAGGATTTCAGCGTCACAACAACCTTCGCCCCGGTTTCGCGCAGGATCGCGGCGATCTGTTCGGGCTCTAGCAGCGGGTTGATCGGGTTGACGATGCCGGCAACCGCGCCGCCCATCATCGTTATCAGCGTCTCGTTCGAGTTGGGCAGCACATAGGCGACCACGTCCTTTTCACCGATGCCCAGCGAGCGGAAAAGGTTCGCCGCCTGATTGACCTTTCCCAGCAACTCGGACCAGGTCAGTGTCTCGGCCTTGTCAGTGGGGCCGGACAAAAGCTGAAAGCTGATCGCATTGCTATTGGGGAACTTCTCTGCCGTGCGCGACAGAAGCTGGTGGAAGGTGACCGGAACATCGCGGTCCTCCCACGGCATTTCCTGCTCCATCCTTGCCTTGTCTTCCAAACCCACAAACGCCATGTGGTTCCTCCCTTATCTCTCCCGTGTCCGGCACGGGTTTCGTATCCACCGCCAAGATGGAAGCAAAACCGCGCAGGTTCAAGAAAGGCCTTAGCTGCGAAGGCGACAAAGCGGTAGAATTACGCTACGGAGCGGGCTGACTTGCCCAAACGTCACCTTATTCGGCGGCCATTCCATCGGTGAACTGCAGGCGTGCCAACCGGGCATAGAGACCATCCTGTGCCACCAGATCGTCATGGGTACCTTGGGCCACGATGCGGCCAGCCTCCATCACGACAATCCGGTCCGCCTTTTTGACGGTCGCCAGCCGGTGCGCCACGATCAGCGTGGTTCGACCCGCGCGCATCTTGTCAACAGCGCCCTGCACGGCCCGTTCGCTTTCCGCGTCCAGCGCCGATGTCGCCTCGTCCAGCAACAAAACCGGCGCGTCCCGCAGTATGGCGCGCGCAATGGCGATACGTTGTTTCTGACCACCGGACAGCATCACGCCGCGCTCACCGACAAAGCTGTCATAGCCCTCGGGCAGCGCCGAGATGAACTCATGCGCAGCAGCAGCGCGGGCGGCTGCCTCAACCTCGGCGTCGGATGCATCAAGACGACCAAAACGGATATTTTCACGCGCCGAGGCGGCAAAGATCACTGGGTCCTGCGGCACCAGCGCCATGTGGCGGCGGAACTCTGCCCGGTCGATGTCTCGCAGTTCAACACCGTCAAGGCTGACGTAACCCGAGGCCGGATCATAGAACCGCTGGATCATCTGGATGACGGTAGTCTTGCCTGCCCCCGAGGGGCCGACAAAAGCCACTGTCTCACCGGGGTTTACCTGCAACGTCAGATTTTCCAACGCCACAACTTCGGGGCGCGAGGGGTAGCGGAAGGTCACGTCCTCAAAGCGGATTTCACCGCGGACCGGAGTTGGCAATGATTTGGAATTGGCTGGATCGGAAACAGTGTCCTGCGCGTTCAGCAGCTCGACCAAGCGTTCGGTTGCACCGGCGGCGCGCTGCAATTCGCTCCAGATTTCGGACAAGGCTGCCACCGAACCAGCCATGATAATCGAATAGATTACGAACTGGATCAGTACGCCTTCGGTCATCACTCCGTTGCGAACATCATTTGCCCCCATCCACAGCACGCCGACAATGCCCGAGAACACAAGGAAGATCACAATCACCGTCAACACCGCGCGGGTACGAATACGGCGCAGCGAGACGTCATAAGAGGTCTCAGTCATATCACCGAACTGTTTGCGACTGGCCTGTTCGTGAGTAAATGCCTGAACGGTCTGAACTGCGCCCAGCGCCTCGCCCGCGTTGCCAGACGACGCCGCGATCCAGTCCTGATTTTCGCGACTGATCACCCGCAGACGCCGCCCCAGCACCAGAATCGGAACAACCACCAGTGGGATCAACAACAATACCATGCCCGTCAGTTTGGCCGAGGTCAGCAGCATCAGAACCAGCCCGCCGACAAACAACAGCATGTTGCGCAGCGCGATGGACACGGACGAGCCCAATACCGACTGAATCAATGTCGTGTCAGTGGTGATCCGACTCAGCACTTCACCGGTCATGATGCGTTCGTAGAACTCGGGACTCATGCCGATGACGCGGTTGAAAACAGCCTTTCGGATATCGGCCACAACACGCTCGCCCAACCGGGTCACAAGCGCATAGCGCAGCCCTGTTCCGATGGCCAGAACCGCGGCGATTCCCAATGCGGCCAGAAAATACCACTCCAGCAAATCGCCGTCTTCGATGCGAAAGTTGTCCACGACGCGGCGCACCGCCAGCGGCAGGGCAAGGGTCATGCTGGCGGTTAGCACCAATGCAACTGTCGCGCCTGACATCAGCATTCGGTACGGGCGCATAAAGGGCCAAAGCGACCTCAGAACGCCAATTTTCTTGGATTTGGCGCGTTCTTCGCTAGCACCGGGTGCTGGACTGGCTGAGGCGGTTCTTGCCATGCTTGGCCCTTAGATCATTTAGTATTCGAGTGATCGCTTCTTGGCCGCAGCAAACGGCGCGGTCAAGTTGCACGTCGCGAATTGACCGCCTGTCAGGGCCATTTGACGCAGAATTTCGGGCTGACTTGGAGCGGGCGGCGGGAATCGAACCCGCTTCATCAGCTTGGAAGGCTGAGGTAATAGCCAGTATACGACGCCCGCTCAGCGCAGGTCGGTTTAAGGGATGCGTCAGGTGCCGTCAAGCGCCGTTCGGCGAGGAAACCGAAATTCTGCGCCTACCCTTTGGCAAGGCGGCACGCACACTGCGGGTCAGCCTTGCTCGGGCAGCCACGCACATGAATCGAGAGCTGCAGAAATCCGGATCATCGAAGCGTATTGCAGAGGTTGCGCGCTGGTTTGTACGATCAATGAGGCTGGATAAGTCGTCGCGGCAGCAAGTGCCTCCGGCAGCGGAACACCCACCTGCGTGACCAGAATGTGGATGGCGGTCGTCAGGTCCAGATCAGCCCCGGCCAGCGTTCCGTCCTCCAACGTCAACCGACCTTCTGACCGCGTGATCCGACGGCCTTCCAGTTCGAATTCGGTCTGATCTGTACCTGCAACGGCCATGGCGTCACTGACCAGGAAAATCTGTCCAGGCGCGGTTTTTGCGGCCCAGGCGGCGCGGATCACTTCAGGGTGAACATGGATGCCGTCCGCGATCAGGCCCGCGGACAGACCACCATTGGCCAATGCCGCCCCAACCAAACCGGGTTCCCGATTTCCCATCTGGCTCATGGCATTAAATAGGTGCGTGACACAGCGCGCACCCGCCGCAGCATAACGCTGGCACGTCGCGAAATCCGCATCGCTATGACCAAGCGACACCACAACGCCCGCATCAAACAGGGCCTGCACCTGCTCAACCGAGACGGATTCGGGCGCAAGAGTCACTTTGAGGCATGGCAATTCCGCAGCCGCCGCAATCAGCGCCTCTAAATCCGTGTCCTCCATTCGTCGGATCAACGCGCCATCATGCGCCCCTTTTCGCGCCACAGACAGGTGCGGTCCTTCCAGATGCAGTCCAGCCACGCTTGGGACACCTTCGCGAACCGCCTGTATAGCAGCGTCAATGGCGGCCCGCGTTTTCTCAGGCGTGTCGGTGATCAGAGTCGGCAGCAGAGACGCCACGCCCAACCGGCGATGCGCTTCGGCCATCCGGCGGATTGTTCTCACCGAGGGGTCGTCGTTGAACATGATCCCACCGCCGCCATTGACTTGCAGATCAACGTAACCGGGACACAGGATATCTCCGTTCAGGTCGATGACGGCACCCTCGTTTTTGACCGTTTCCTCGGGCACAAGCGCCGCCAACGCCCCGTCGCGAAAAATGATGGCCTCGCCGAAATGCAGGCGTCCGCCGTCGAAAAGGGCGCCGTTGCGAAATGTCACTGTAGCTGAGGTCATACCGTCTCTGTCACCTTTCTCAGATGGCGGGGCGCGTCGGGGTCGATCCCACGCGCGCACGCCACGGATTCGACCATACTGTAGAAAGAGGTGATGGTTGCAATAGGGTCGGTCAGCCAATGATCCGTTCGCGTGACCGGCAGGCGGTGCGCACGGCATACTTTGTCGGTTGCGGCAAACACCGTCGCGCCCTTCTCTGCCAGTGCGTCCGCTGCTTCGGCCGTAGTTTGCTCGGCGGCATCACTGGCGGCAAAAACGATCGTTGGAAATCCTTCTTCTACGATCGAAACCGGACCATGCAGCACTTCGGCCGCCGAATAGCTTTCGGCATGTATTTGGCAGGTCTCCTTGATCTTAAGCGCTGCTTCGTTCGACATCGCGAAAGATGGCCCCCTTCCCAAGGTGAAAAGCGACCTGCCCGTGATCGCCTCGGCCGCGGCGGACCAGTCACATTCCGAAGCCTGCTTCAGAAATCCTGGCAAGGATCGGATCGCAGAGACCAGAGCATCGTCCCCCTTGATCTCTGCCAGCAACCATAGTCCTGAGACAAGCGAGGTAACAAAGGTTTTGGTTGCGGCCACACTCAGCTCTGGCCCTGCGTGCAGGGGCAACACTGCATCCGTTACCTCAGCCAGCCGCGACTCCGTATTGTTGGTGATCGCAACGGTCACCCCACCCGACGCTTTTAGTGATCGTGTCATACCAACGATGTCCGGGCTTTGGCCCGACTGTGACACGGACAGGCATAGCGCCCCATTGGCCCGCAAATCCGCACCGTAAATCGAACTAACGGACGGTCCGACCGAAGCTACGGGCAGGTTCAGCAGCAACTCGCTAACGTATTTCAAATAAGCGCATGCGTGATCGGACGAACCCCGTGCGACCGTAATCAGAAATTGTGGGTCAGCCTGTCTCACACGCTGTGCCGCATCCTGAATGTTGGCCGCACCTTCGCTAAGCAACCGATCAACGGCGACGGGGATCTCTAAAATCTCCTGCCGCATTTTCGAACTGTGTTCAGACATGCTTTTCCGGCCTTTCCGGTTACAACCGCAGTTCGGCGACAAAATCATAGGCGTCGCCGCGATAGAGGGACCGGGTCAATTCCGCGACCCGTCCGTTTTTCAGGAATGAGATACGTTCGATGTTCAGCCCGGCTGCCCCTTCGGGTACATCAAGCAGTTCAGCATCTGACGCAGCAAGGTTGATGGCCGAGATCTTCTGCACCGCGCGCACCGGCCTCCGCCCCAAGGCATCCAGAACTTCATACAGAGAAGTCGTCACCTCAATTGGATTCGGCAGGATATCCAGCGGCAGCGCCGCCCGTTCCAGCGCCAGCGGGCGGCCATCGGCCTCGCGCAGGCGGTAAATGCGGGATATCTGTTCACCCTCTTGCAGGCTCAGCGCCTTTATCTCTTCGGGGGTTGGCGCGAAAACGCCTCGCTCCAGCCATTTAGAGGTGGTTTTCATACCACGGCTGGACATGTCCTCTGTAAAAGAGGTCAGATGCGTCAGCGACTGTTCAACGCGCGGAACACGCTCACGTATGAACGAACCCGATCCCTGACGCTGCTCGATGATACCTTCCTGAACCAACTCCTGTATCGCTTTGCGTACAGTGACGCGGGACAGATCGGTGATCTCGACCAGTTCTCGTTCCGATGGCAATGAGGTGTTTGGGGCCAGAACACCAGTGTCGATCCCCTCTTGCAGCCTGCGCCGCAACTGCACGTAACGCGGGCCTTTGTCCGGGCTTAGCCAAAGTTCAGCGCGCAGGAAGTCAGAGATGCTCATGTCGGACCTCCTTCGCCAATGACAACGCCCCGGTCAGCGGTTCGCCCAACGGGGGGTGAACGGCAGCTTGCATGTCTTCGGGCAGATAGGTCGCGTAGTGCCCAGCAATCCCGCCAGTAAGACAGATCGCCCGCCCCGGTTGCCAGCCAAGCCGATGTGCGGTTTCAGAGATGTAATTCGCCCCGTTCTGCAAAATTCGCACAGCAACGCGGTCGCCTTGGCTGGCCGCAGATGTCACTTCTGGCGCAAGCGCTCCGAACTGAGCGGGCGACGCTTCTTTGGCAAAGCGCACAATGCCCGCTGGCCCGCCCAGATCAGTCAGCAGCTTTTGCGTCAGCTGGGTCTCAGCCTGCGTACCGTCATAGGCACACAGGGTTTCGGACAAGGACCGTCGACCGACCCATTGAGCCGAAGCCTCATCCCCCAGAACCGACCCCCAGCCCCCAGCAAAACGCATCGCACCACCTGTTTGCATCGCAAGGAACGAGCCCGTTCCGCAATGTGCGACCAGACCATCCTGCGCACCCAAAGCACCGCGCACGGCGGCAGGCCGATCATCTACAACACGCGCCTTCGCCAAGCCCAGCTCAGCGCACAACCGCTCGGCGATCCGGGCATCGGTGACGCCTGCCAGGCCAACAAAGGCCGGCCAGACCAACATTTCTTCGACACGAACCTCCGCTTGCCGCGACAAGGCATCCAATCCAGCTTTTATCTGGACCAACGCGCCATCAAAATCGGTTGAAACATTGGCCGCCCCAGTTTCCACACTTTGAACGACACCATCGACCTCACAAGCAACACGGCATCGTGTTCCTCCGCCATCCACGGCCAAAACAGCGCTATCCTGAGATTCGGTCATAGCAATACCATTATAATACCTTTCGGATTTAGGAAAGCCCACATTGAAGAAAATGGGCGCTAAATCCCACTTTAATTGGCCCGAAGCCTCAACTGGAAATAAGTTATGGACAAGTGGTATTAAATAGGTATTGTATGTGAGTCACATGGGAGGATTCTCTTGACGCTGCCACAGACTGAACAATTGCACCCCGATGCAGCACTGCTGACCCGAGGCGATCTAATCGCCTCGGGTCGCGCCTTGGCTGAAGGCCAGATTGCTGCCGCAGCAGTTGTCAGGGACGCCCTGGAAAACATAGCCGCAGGCGCCAGGGCCATGGCCGCCACGATCCGCGCGAACGGGGTTCTGCACTATGCGGCGGCTGGTTCTTCGGGTCTGATGGCCGCAGCGGACGCGCAGGAATTGGGTGGCACATTCTCGATTGCCCCTGATCGCCTGCGCATCCACATGGCTGGCGGCTTGCCCACTGGAGTCGAGATGCCGGGCGCCGCTGAAGATACCACAAATGGCCTGCACGAGGCTTTAAGTGACTTGCAAGCTTTGGACACCGTCATAGCCGTATCAGCCAGTGGCTCAACGCCCTACACCATCGCCGCGATGAATATCGCCCACGACCGCGGCGCGACCGTAATCGGCATTGCAAACAACGATGGCAGCCCTCTGCTAAAGGGGGCCGACATCCCTGTTCTTCTGGCGACCCCGCCCGAATTGATCTCGGGCTCAACCCGCATGGGTGCCGGGACAGCGCAGAAGATTGCACTAAACATGCTGTCGTCGCTGATGGCCACAGAACTGGGCCATGTGCATGGCGGCATGATGGTGAACCTGTGCGCTGACAACGACAAGCTGCGCGGCAGGGCGACAGGAATAGTGGCGCGGATCGCCGAAGTCGACGCGGACGAAGCAAAGCGCGCTTTGGACATGGCGGAAGGAGACGTCAAGCCCGCCATTCTGATTGCCGCGCAGGGCCTGTCGCCAAAGGAAGCAGACGAACGTCTGAGGGCGACTGACGGGGTTTTGAACACCGCCCTCGCACAAGATTAACAACAAACCAAACGGGAGAGAGAAATGAAAAGCAAAAGCCTGAAACTGGTCTTACTTGGTACGACCCTTATGGCCACGTCCGCCTATGCCGAGGACGTAACCCTGACAATCGAAAGCTGGCGCAATGATGACCTGACCTTGTGGCAGGAACAGATCATTCCCGCGTTCGAAGCGAAACATCCCGGTATCAAGGTTGAGTTTACTCCGTCTGCCCCTGCGGAATATAACGCTGTATTGAATTCGAAACTCGACGCGGGCTCGGCCGGTGATCTGATCACGTGCCGTCCGTTTGACGCATCTTTGGCGCTGTACGAAGCGGGTCATCTGACCGACCTGTCCGGCGTCGAAGCGATGAGCAACTTTTCGGACGTTGCGAAGTCGGCCTGGCAGACGGATGATGGCTCGGCCTCGTTCTGTGTTCCGATGGCTTCCGTAATTCACGGCTTTATCTACAACAAGGACGCCTTTGCAGAGTTGGGCATTGAAGTACCCACAACCGAGGAAGAGTTCTTTGCTGCGCTTGATAAAATCAGGGAAGACGGCACCTACATCCCGATGGCGATGGGCACCAATGACCAGTGGGAAGCCGCCACGATGGGCTACAACAACATCGGCCCAAATTACTGGAAGGGCGAGGAAGGCCGCCAGGCGCTGATCGCAGGTGAGCAAAAACTGACTGACGAGGTGTGGACCGCACCTTACGCAACGCTTGCCCGCTGGGCCGAATATCTGGGTGACGGGTACGAGGCACAAACCTACCCGGACAGCCAAAACATCTTCACTCTGGGTCGTGCGGCGATCTACCCTGCGGGTTCGTGGGAGATTTCGGGATTCAATGCGCAGGCTGATTTCGAGATGGGAGCTTTCAAGCCACCGGTCCGCAACGCAGGCGACACATGCTATATTTCGGACCACACCGATATTGGCATCGGCATGAACGCTGCAACCGAGCACCCCGAGGCGGCTGAAACCTTCCTGGCGTGGGTGGCAAGCCCCGAGTTTGCTGAAATCTTCGGCAATGCCCTGCCCGGTTTCTTCCCATTGTCCAGCACTCCGGTCGAATTACAGGACCCGCTGGCCAAAGAAATCGTTGGCTGGCGTGAGGAATGCGAGTCGACCATCCGCTCGACCTACCAAATCCTGTCGCGTGGCACACCCAACCTTGAAAATGAGACGTGGGGCGCATCGGTAGCCGCCATCAAGGGTGCCAAGTCGCCCGAGGAACTGGGCGCCGAGCTTCAGCAGGGCCTAGCCTCCTGGTACGCGCCGCACCAGTGATCTGACACTTACCCGGGCGGTGACGCCTGCCCGGGTACATCCGACACCCCATTGAAAGCAGTCCAATGAACCGCCCCCGCTTCCGCTGGCATATCGTCGTGTTCCTTGCACCCGCCGTGCTTGTCTACACTGCGGTGATGATCTTTCCGCTGTTCAACACGCTGCGTCTGGCGCTGTTTACCGAGGTCGACCAGACCCGCGTGTTCGTCGGGTTGCAGAACTTTCAGACGCTGTTCTTTGATCCAATCTGGTCCGAGCAGTTCTGGAATGCTTTGGGCAACAATTTCTGGTTCTTCCTGATCCACATGCTGGTGCAGAACCCCATCGGGATAGCGCTGGCCGCCCTGCTCAGCCACCCGCGCCTGCGGTTTGCGGCGCTGTATCGGTCGGCCATATTCATTCCCACAATCCTCAGTTTTGTGATCGTTGGCTTTGCCTGGAAGCTGATCCTGTCACCGATCTGGGGCATCGCGCCGTCCATGCTGGACGCAATCGGATTGAAATTCCTGTTCGCACCGTGGCTGGGGAAAGAGGAATACGCCCTGACCACACTGGCGCTGATCTCGGTCTGGCAATTCGTCGGCATCCCGATGATGCTGATCTATGCCGCCCTGCTGACCATCCCCGAGGAAATTCTTGAGGCCGGAGAGATTGACGGCATCACCGGGGCCTCGGCCTTCTGGAAGATCAAACTGCCGCTGATCCTGCCGTCGATCGGGATTATCTCGATCCTAACCTTCGTGGGCAACTTCAACGCGTTTGATCTGATCTATGCCGCGCAGGGCGCGCTGGCGGGGCCGGATTTTTCGACCGACATTCTTGGCACGTTCATGTACCGCACTTTCTTTGGCTTCCAGCTGCAACTGGGCGACCCGCATATGGGGTCCGCGATTGCGGGGGCCATGTTCGCGATCATTCTTGTGGGCGTCTGTATTTACCTGTTCGGCATCCAGACACGGATGCGCCGGTATCAATTGTGAGGGCCAAGCGATGAACAAAGCACGCCAAAACCCGTTGAATACTGCCGCGATGCACGGGGCTCTGATCCTCTATACGCTAATCGCTCTGTTCCCGGTTTTTGTGATCCTGATCAACAGCTTCAAAACCCGCCGCGCGATCTTTCGGGAACCTCTGGCTTTTCCGAATGCCGACAGCTTCTCGCTGATTGGATATGAGACGGTGATGAAGCAGGGAGACTTTTTCCTCTACTTCCAGAACTCGATGATCGTCACTGCGGCGTCGCTGTTCTTCATCCTGCTGTTCGGAGCGATGGCGGCTTTTGCGCTGTCAGAATATCAGTTCAAAGGCAACCTGCTGATGGGTCTGTATCTGGCGCTGGGGATCATGATCCCGATCCGTATCGGCACCGTGGCGATCCTTGAGATGATGGTGGCGACCGGCCTGGTGAACACGCTGTGGGCACTGATCCTTGTCTACACGGCGCAGGGGCTACCATTGGCGGTGTTTATCCTTTCCGAATTCATGCGGCAGGTCAGCGATGACCTGAAGAATGCGGGCCGTATCGACGGGCTGTCGGAATACACGATCTTCTTCCGGCTGGTGCTGCCTCTGGTCCGGCCTGCGATGGCGACTGTGGCCGTTTTCAACATGATCCCGATCTGGAACGACCTGTGGTTCCCACTTATCCTTGCACCTGCCGAGGAAACCAAAACGCTCACGCTGGGCAGTCAGGTCTTCATCGGCCAATTCGTCACCGATTGGAACGCCGTTCTGTCGGCCCTGTCGATGGCGATCCTGCCGGTGCTTGTTCTCTATGTCATATTCTCGCGCCAACTGATCCGCGGCATCACTTCAGGAGCTGTCAAATGACCAAAGTTCTGATCGCTGGGCTAGGCAATATGGGGCTGAGTCACGCATTGGCCCATCACCACCACCCGGACGCGCAGATCGTCGGGCTGGTGAACCGCTCAGGCCGTGTGGATCACCCTGAGCTGGGCCAATACCCCGCCTATTCGGATTTCCAAACCGCGTTGGCCGAGACAAATCCCGATCTGGTGGTCGTTGCCACCTATTCCGACAGCCATGCCGATTACGCCTGCGCCGCAATGGAGGCTGGCGCGCATGTCTTTGTCGAAAAGCCTCTGGCGACCAATGTGGCTGACGCACGGCGAGTCGTGAAAACCGCCACGAGGCTGAACCGCAAGCTGGTCGTGGGCTACATCTTGCGCCACCACCCCTCGTGGATGCGCCTGATTGCCGAGGCGCGCGATCTGGGCGGGCCTTACGTGTTCCGCCTGAACCTGAACCAGCAATCCTCGGGGGCCGAGTGGGAGACGCATAAGGCGCTGATGCAAACAACCTCGCCTATCGTGGATTGCGGCGTGCATTACGTGGACGTGATGTGCCAGATCACCGATGCACAGCCCGTCCGCGTCCATGGCATGGGCTTGCGCCTGTCCGATGAGATCGCCGACGACATGTATAACTACGGCCAGTTTCAGGTAATCTTCGACGACGGCTCGGTCGGCTGGTACGAGGCCGGATGGGGCCCGATGATGTCTGAGACTGCGTTTTTCGTGAAAGACATCGTCTCGCCCAACGGCTCGGTTTCGATCACCGATGGCAACAAGGGCGCGTCTGCCGATATTGACGGCCATACCAAAGTCGGCGGGTTGCTGGTGCATACGCCGGGCGGGGACCGAACCATCGAGATGCCCGATGAACCCGGTCATCAGGAACTCTGCGATGCCGAGCAGGCCTATATGCTGCACGCTATCGCCGAAGACATAAACCTGACGCGCCACATGAATGACGCCGTCCAATCCCTCGCTATCTGTCTGGCCGCCGATCAGAGCATCCGCACCGGCCAGCCCGTTTCGCTGAAGGAGCCTGCGAAATGACCGCCCTGACCCTGACCAACGTAAACAAATCTTTTGGCAATGTGCATGTCCTGAAGGACATCACGCTCGAAGTAGAAGAGGGCGAGTTCGTCGTCTTCGTCGGCCCCTCGGGCTGCGGCAAGTCCACCCTGCTGCGCGTGATCGCTGGGCTTGAGGATGCATCCTCGGGTCAGATCAATATCGGCGGTCAGCAGGTCAATTTGGTGCCCCCGTCTAAGCGCGGGATTGCGATGGTGTTTCAAAGCTATGCGCTTTATCCCCATCTCAACGTCCGCGGGAACATGACGCTTGCCTTGAAGCAGGAAAAGCAGCCCAAGGCCGTGATCGAGGAACGCGTCGCCAATGCCAGCCGGATGCTGAACCTTGAACCGTATCTGGACCGCTATCCATCCGAGCTGTCCGGCGGCCAGCGTCAGCGCGTTGCGATTGGTCGCGCCATCGTGCGCGAGCCCAAACTGTTCCTGTTTGACGAGCCTCTTTCCAACCTTGACGCCGCGCTGCGGATGAACACCCGGATCGAAATCGCCAACCTGCACCGCGCGTTGGATGCCTCGATGATCTACGTCACGCATGACCAGACCGAGGCGATGACACTGGCCGACAAGATCGTCGTTCTGCGCGACGGGAGGGTCGAGCAGATCGGCAGCCCGATGGAGCTGTACAACAACCCCGCCAATCAGTTTGTAGCTGGTTTCCTAGGTTCACCGTCGATGAATTTCCTGCCCGAAGGGTTGCTGAGCGATGGCGGTCAGAACACCATCGGCATTCGCCCCGAAGACCTGTTCCTGTCCGATGACGGCCCGCTGACCGCCCAGGTCTGCCATGTTGAAAGGCTGGGAGGAGATACCAACGTCATCGCCAAAATCCACGACCACGCCGTTACCGCACGCCTGTTTGGTCAGCACGCAATTACCGAAGGTCAGGAACTGAGATTCGCTTATGCCAATGAGAAAGCCTACCGCTTTGACACGGACGGCCAGCGCCTGCGTTGAGCTGCTCGCGGCCTTGTTCGCGATCACGCCTTCGTGACCGAAACCGGACGCATCTTAGCAAAGTGGCACATCTTGCCTACTATCTAAGCAATTCGCGTTACAGTAGAAATAGATCGCTGCACAAAGATTGGCTCTGATCGGCAAATATCCTCTTAAATCCGAACCGTAGAACAACCTTCATAAGGCTGTTACCTGCCTGTCACAAAGACTCCCTAAATGCCGCTCATCAATTCTGACACGACAGCCAGGAGCCATCCATGAAAGATGTTGACCCCACCACCCTCTCTGCCGACGATTGGGACGAACTGCACTTCCCCCGCCCCGAAGAAAACGACTTTGACCGCGTGGTAGAGCGCGCCATCTCGCGCCGTGGTTTTCTGGGCGGCGTTCTCGCCTTTGGCTCGGGTGCTGCGGCCATGGGTGCGGGCCTGATGGGTTCGACTGCGGCCCACGCCGTAACGGCATCGCGCTTTGCCTTTACCCCGATTGCTGCGCAAACCGACGGCACCGTCCATGTGCCCGAAGGGTACGAGTGGAAGATGCTGATGCGATGGGGCGATCCGCTGTTTTCCGACGCTGACGGTTATGACCTGACCGACGGTGGCCCGTTGGAAAAGTCGGACCGTATCTTCGGTGAAAACACCGACGGGATGGAGACGTTCTCGTTCCAGGGTCATGAACTGATCGCGATCAACCACGAATACCCGAACCGCAAGATCAACATGCCTGCCTCGCAGGAAGGCAAACCGGTCAGCGCCGAGGACGTCAAGAAGCTGCAGAACATTCAGGGCGTGACCGTGATGGAAATCACGGAAGGCCCCGATGGCTGGTCTGTCGTCAAGGACAGCCCGTTCAACCGCCGCATCCACCACAACACGCCCACGAAGATCGTTGGCCCCGCAGCCGGTCACGACCTGCTGAAAACCGAGGCCGACCCGACCGGGACCACCTCGCTGGGCACCATGAACAACTGTGGTGCAGGTAAAACCCCTTGGGGCACCTATCTGACCTGCGAAGAGAACTTTAACGGCTATTTCGGTTCGACCGATGAAGGCGTCAGCTATGACCAGAAGGTCGCCGACGGCATGAGCCGCTATGGCATCAAAGCCGAAAGCTGGAACGGGTATGAGTTCTTCGACCCGCGCTTTGACACCTCGAAAAACCCGAACGAGCCGCACCGTGCAGGCTGGATCGTAGAAATCGATCCAACCAAGCCGGACAGCATGCCAGTCAAACACACCGGTCTGGGCCGCTTCAAACACGAAAACGCTGAGGTGACTCTGGCTTCGGACGGTCGCGTGGTTGTCTATATGGGCGACGATGAGCGTGGCGAATATCTGTACAAGTTCGTCTCGAACGGCACTTACCAGCCGGGCGCAGAGACCGAAAGCCTGCTGAACGACGGCACGCTGTTTGTGGCCAAGTTCAACGATGACGCAACCGGCGAATGGCTGCCCCTGACGCCGGAAACCACCGGCATGGACGCGGCCGAGATCTTGATCTTCACCCGCATGGCTGCATCTGCTGCGGGCGGCACCACGATGGACCGTCCCGAGTGGGTCGCATCCAGCCCGGTTGCGGTCGAGGCGTATTGCTGCCTGACCAACAACAAGAACCGTGGCGTCAAGCCGAATGCCGGTGGCGACGATACCGCAGTCAACGGCCCCAACCCGCGTGAGGCCAACAAGTACGGCCAGATCGTGCGCTGGCGCCCGGCGAATGACGATCACGCGGCAGAAGCGTTTGACTGGGATCTGTATGTCATGGCCGGCAATCCGACCATTCATTCGGATGACCGCGCCGGTTCGGCAAATGTGAACGAGGGCAACCTGTTCAACTCGCCCGACGGCATGGTCATCGACTCGACTGGTCTGGTTTGGATCCAAACAGACGGCGATGACGGCAACGAGGAAGACTTCGCTGGCAACGGTAACAACCAGATGCTGGTTGGCGACCCGGTCACCGGCGAGATCGTGCGCTTCATGACCGGCCCCAACGGCTGTGAGGTCACCGGTCTGGCATGGTCCACGGACCTGCGCACCATGTTTGTCGGCATCCAGCACCCGGGCAGCAACTGGCCGGACGGCGGCACGCCTCGTTCGTCTGTGATCGCGATCAAGCGTGTAGATAACGGCCTGGTCGGCTAACGCCCTATCAGAAACGAAACGCCCCCGATCCTTGCGGTTTCGGGGGCGATTTCCGTCAGATGTCCTGACCCGGTGGCGCGAGCGGCCCACCCGGTTCCAGCAGATGACGTTCGGACAGCCAGGGGTTCAGTTCCAGGGCTTCGTTCAAAGCCTCTCTCGCCTCTTCAAGCCTTTGCAGCCCCAACAGGGTCAACGCGCGCCCACTGATGGCAGCCACGTGGTTCGGCGACAGTTCGATGGCTTTGTCCAGATCGGGCAGCGCCGCCTCAAAGTCCTGCCGCAGGTAATGGGCAAAGGCACGTTGGTTATAGCCTTCGGCGTAGGAGGGGCAGTATTCGATAAGCCTGTCGAAATCCTCAATTGCTCCCAGCAGGTCCCATGCGTTGCGACGCGTCATGCCCCGGTCCAACACCGCTTGCGCGCTTTCGTCCGGCGCGTCCGTCCAGAACTCCCACAACTGATTGGACAGGGTTCGGGCGGCTTGTTCGTTTTCGGCGTTTTGGATCTGCGCGATAACACCGCTGACATCGGCGCTGTGATCGGGCGCAACGGGGCAGTCTTCGGCATACGCCATGGGCGCGACAAACAGTAGGGAAGCGAAGGCAAGCTGTTTCATGCACCAATGGTGACGCATGCAGGGTTTTCGTCAACCCGTGCTGTCGATCGCCCCGGACACGCCTGTTTCTTTCACCGCCTCCATCGCAACGAAGGTCGACGTGCTGCCCACATGCGGAAGGGACGAAATCTTTTCGGCCAGAACCGCGCGGTATTCCGTCATCGAACCGGTGCGGATTTTCAGCAGATAGTCGAAATTCGAAGCAATCATATGGGCTTGCTCAATCTCGGGCACCTTACGCACCGCTGAATTGAACTCGGCCAACGCCTTTTCGCGCGTATCGGTCAGACGCACTTCGACAAAGGCGACATGGTCCAGCCCAAGGCGGATCGGGTCCAGCAGGGCGCGATACCCGGTGATGATGCCTTCGGCCTCAAGTCTCTTCACACGTGCTTGAGTTGGCGATTTTGACAGCCCGATGCGCCGCGCCAGATCAGCGACCGAGATACGCCCGTCCTCGGCTAGAATCGTCAGGATCGACCGATCAAAGCGATCCAAATCAGTGCGGCTCGTTTGCATCGCGAAATCCCGCAATTTTAGATCATTTACCTTCAATAATCACAATATAAGGCGATTGTCCCGCAAAATCGACTGTATACTCCCCAAAAGCCCCGGAGGATACATGACACACAGCCTGCGCACCCATATCGACGGCAAAACCTATGCCGATCAGTCTGACGTTTTGGATCACCTGATCGCACAGGCCGAGTTGTCCGAGACCGACCGCTCGGCGATCTGCGCGGCGGCGGCACAGTTGGTGCGCGACATCCGGTCCAGCACTTCGCCCGGCATGATGGAGGTGTTTCTGGCCGAATATGGCCTGTCCACCGACGAAGGCGTCGCCCTGATGTGTCTGGCCGAGGCACTGCTGCGCGTGCCCGATGCCGAAACGATTGACGCGCTGATCGAAGACAAGATTGCGCCGTCGGATTGGGGCAAACATCTGGGGCAGTCTTCGTCCTCGCTGGTCAATGCATCGACCTGGGCGCTGATGCTGACAGGCAAGGTTCTGGACGATGGCAAAACGTCACCGGTCAGCACCCTGCGCGGGGCGATCAAGCGGCTGGGTGAGCCTATGATCCGCACCGCCGTTGGTCGTGCGATGAAGGAAATGGGTCGTCAGTTCGTTCTGGGCGAAACCATCCAATCCGCCATGGACCGCGCTAGCGGGATGGAGGCGAAGGGCTATACGTATTCCTACGACATGCTTGGCGAAGCGGCCCGCACCGAGGCTGATGCCGCCCGCTATCACCTGTCCTATTCCCGCGCGATTGCGGCGATTGCCGACGCCTGCACCCATGACAATATCCGCGCCAACCCGGGGATTTCGGTGAAGCTTTCCGCCCTGCATCCTCGTTATGAGCTGGCGCAGGAACGGCGCGTGATGGACGAACTCGTCCCCCGCCTGCGCGCGCTTTGCCTATTGGCCAAGGCCGCAGGCATGGGCCTGAACGTCGACGCCGAGGAAGCCGACCGTTTGTCTCTGTCGCTGCAAGTGATCGAAGAGGTCATGGCCGAGCCTGCCTTGGCCGGATGGGACGGGTTCGGGATCGTGGTGCAAGCCTATGGCCCCCGCGCCGGGCTTGTGCTGGATACGCTTTACGAGATGGCCGAACGCCATGATCGCAAGCTGATGGTCCGGTTGGTCAAGGGCGCCTATTGGGATACCGAAATCAAGCGTGCTCAGGTCGAGGGCGTGGATGGCTTTCCTGTGTTCACGCACAAGGCGGCGACGGATGTGTCCTATATTGCCAACGCACGCAAACTGTTGAGCATGACCGACCGGATCTATCCGCAGTTCGCCACCCACAACGCTCATACGGTCAGTGCGATCCTGCATATGGCCGACGCACAGCCTTTTGAGTTTCAGCGCCTGCACGGAATGGGCGAAACCCTGCACCAGATCGTCAAGGACCAAAGCAATACGCGTTGCCGAATCTACGCCCCTGTTGGTGCTCATCGCGACCTGCTTGCATATCTGGTGCGTCGACTGCTGGAGAACGGGGCGAACTCCTCTTTCGTGAATCAGATCGTAGATGAGAATGTCCCGCCGGAAGAGGTCGCATCGGACCCGTTCGACACCGTTCAGGGGCCGAAGCCAACCCTGCCCACCGGTCCCGAACTGTTTGAACCGGAACGCCCCAATTCAAAGGGGTTTGACCTGCACCACACACCGACGCTTGACCGGATCGACGCTGCCCGCGATGCGTTCCGCGCGCATCATTGGTATGCGCAACCGCTTCTGTCCGACGACGCGCACCCGGATGAGGACCAACCCGTCATCAATCCGGCCAACCCGCAGGACCGACCCGGAGCAATTGCTCCAACCAGCGAGCGTGACGTGGAACTGGCTCTGGCCTCGGCCAACCCGTGGCAGGTGCCGTCAGCTGATCGGACGCAGGTTCTGAACACAGCAGCCGATCTATACGAACAACATTTCGGCGAGCTGTTTGCCCTTCTGGCCCGTGAGGCAGGTAAGTCTGTCCCTGACGCCGTGGCCGAACTGCGCGAGGCGGTCGACTTCCTGCGCTACTACGCCGCAAATATTCCATTCGCTGAACCGGCAGGCATCTTTACGTGCATCAGCCCCTGGAACTTTCCACTGGCGATTTTCACCGGCCAAATCTCGGCCGCATTAGCCACCGGAAACGCCGTTCTGGCCAAACCCGCGCCGCAAACGCCGCTGATCGCGCATCGCGCTGTGCAACTGCTGCATGAGGCTGGTGTGCCGCGCGACGCGCTGCAATTGCTGCCGGGCGGGCCATCCGTCGGGGCAGCACTGACCAGTGACCCGCGCGTTTCAGGCGTGGCCTTCACCGGTTCAACCGCGACTGCCTTGAAAATTCGTTCTGCGATGGCAGACAATCTGCGACCGGGCACACCCTTGATCGCGGAAACCGGCGGGTTGAACGCGATGATCGTGGACAGCACCGCCCTGCCCGAACAGGCCGTACAATCCATCATTGAAAGCGCGTTTCAGTCGGCAGGACAGCGGTGTTCAGCCCTGCGCTGCCTCTATGTGCAAGAGGATATCGCCGACGACTTGCTGACCATGCTGACCGGCGCGATGGAGGCTTTGCAGATCGGCGACCCTTGGAAATTGTCCACTGACTGCGGCCCGGTAATTGATCAGGATGCCTGGCAAGGTATTGCGGATCACGTCTCGCAGGCGCGCGCGGATGGGCGGGTCCTGAAGGAAATGGCCACACCGCCCGACGGTACGTTCATCGCGCCGACCCTGATCGAAATCTCGGGCATTGGTGCCCTTGAACGCGAAATCTTCGGTCCCGTCCTGCATGTGGCCCGCTTCAAGGCATCCGAGATTGACCGGGTCATCGCCGATATCAACGCAACCGGATATGGGCTGACCTTTGGCCTGCACACGCGCATCGACGACCGCGTGCAGCACATCACCGAGGCCGTTCACGCGGGCAACATCTACGTCAACCGCAACCAGATCGGCGCGATCGTCGGCTCTCAACCCTTTGGTGGCGAGGGTCTGTCAGGCACCGGCCCCAAGGCAGGAGGGCCGAACTATATGGCCCGTTTCTGCGCGCCGGATCGGCAAGACAGCCCCGGCAAATGGGACAGCACAATGGGCGACTTGCCCGCATCTCAGGGTCAACCAGCTGCGGTTAACACGAAATCCCTGCCCGGCCCGACTGGCGAATCCAATCGCTCGAGTGAAATCCCCCGTGCGCCGCTGCTGTGCATGGGGCCAGGGGCTGAAGCGGTCAAGGCACAAGCCAAGGCGGTCGAAGCGTTGGGCGGAACCACCATCCGCGCAACCGGAATGATTGACTTGCACAGGCTGGAAAATGTCGCCGGTATTTCGGGCGTTCTGTGGTGGGGCGACGACGACACCGCACGCGAAATCGAGCGTCATCTCGCGCGCCATCAAGGGCCGATCCTGCCGCTGATCCCCGGTCGACCCGACCGCGCGCGGGTATTGGGAGAGCGCCACGTCTGCGTCGACACCACCGCCGCGGGCGGCAACGCTGCATTGCTGGGAGGTGCGGCGTAAGCGGACCTTGACGCTGGGCCGGGAAAAGCCCAGCGTCGCCCCATGTTTCCGATCCGTGACCATAACCCCTCGGGGCGCACGCCTTATGTCGTCTATCTGCTGATGGCGGCCAATATACTGATATTTTTCAGCTATGTTGGGATCATGAGCAACGAGCGGCTCATCAGCCAGTTGTATTTCGACTACGCGATCATTCCCGCCCGGATCACCGATGGGTTTGCGTTCGAAACTCTGGTGACATCAATGTTCCTGCATGGTGGTTGGATGCATCTGGCGGGCAACATGCTGTTTCTATGGATCTTCGGAGACAACCTCGAAGATGAGATGGGCCACCTGCCCTTCCTGTTATTTTATATGCTCGCTGGCATCGGAGCAGGCCTGATCCATGTCGCCACCGCACCGGGCTCTTTGGTGCCAACCATCGGTGCGTCTGGGGCTATTGCTGGCGTGATGGGCGGTTATCTGTTGCTGTTTCCCAAAGCCCGCGTCGATGTCTTACTGATCCTGATTGTCTATTTTCGGATTTTCACCATACCGGCCTTTATCATGCTCGGCATTTGGCTGGGCCTGCAGTTCACAGGCAGCCTCCTCAGCAATCCTGACGAAGGTGGCGTAGCATACTGGGCCCATACGGGCGGTTTCTTTGTCGGCTTGATCCTGTGTGTGCCCTTATGGCTCAGACGTGGTGGCCCTGCGTATTGGAGTCGTACGCACGGCCACCCACCGCACCCTGAGCACAAGTACAAGTTATCGCAATCCCGCATCCCCCGGGTTCCGCGAAAATAGACTTGTCACCTCTGGCTGTCGGGCGCACGGCCGCCGCTGAGATGCGTGATCTCTTTCGCAGCGCTAAGCACCAGCGCGCCCAGCTCGGGCGCCCGGTCCGAATGAAAGCGAACGGAAGGCCCCGAAACGGATACACCTGCGCAGGGCTCGGCACGGTCATTGAAGATGGCCGCCCCAATACATGACATGCCCTCATAGCGCTCTTCCCGATCATACGACCAGCCTCGGTCGCGCGTTTGTTCCAGGTCGACTGTCAATTCGGTGCCCGAGACCAGCGTCTTCCCGGTGAACTGCACAGGGTCGACCAAACCCAGCGTCTTGTTTGACGCAGCCTCGCTCATTGCGGCCAGAATTGCCTTGCCCGTACCCGACGCATACATCGGCGTCCGTGCACCCGGAGGGAAAAATGCGCGGATCGGGTTCTGCGTCTCGACCTGCCCCACAAAAACCACTTCGGCCCCATCTGGCACCGCCAGATTGGCAGTCTCTCCACTGTCCTGCATCAGGCGCCGGAGGATCGGCCGCCCGATTTCGATCACACTGTTCCGGCGCAGGAACGAGGCACCTGTGCGATAGGCCTCAATTCCAATCATCCATTCCTGCCGTTCCTCGTCGAAGGCTGCAAAGCCATGCTTTTGCAACGTCGCCAGTATGCGGTGAGTGGTAGCTGTGGGCACATCCACTTCCCGGGCCAGATCGCTCAGAGCGGCCCGCTCCATCCGCGCCACGGTGGTCAGAACGCCCAGTGCCCGATCCAGGGATTGCATCGTGCCGGCCGAGCTTTCCTTGAACAAAGACTTGGGCCTGCCGCGCGGTCTTTTCTGGCTATCCATCTCTGGTTCTTCCTTTCAAGCCGACAAGATTTTTTATTTCGCTTTTTTCAGGGGGCGAAAATGAAAAACGGAAACGCACTCATATTCAGCACCTTAGTTATTTTTTCGCTAAAATGAAAATATTTTTCAAGAAAATTGCACAACCTGGAAAATTCCTCAACACTTACCCCGAAATCGGAGGATATAGATTATGTCGACCCAGAACCCAGTGTTTATTCCCGGCCCGACGAACATCCCTGATCGTTTGCGTTTGGCGATGCAT